>JAHCIE010000003.1 GCA_026129385.1 Anaerolineae bacterium | reverse complement strand
GGTCGCCCCTGGTCCCATTCCTGGCGCAGGGCTGCTCCGGGTAGCGTGAAGCCAGCGGTCAGATCGTGCCAGAGCTTCGCGACGAAGAAGGCCGCGATGGCGGCCGGGGCGAAGAGGTAGGCGATCCAGGGGACGCTCCAGAAGTAATAGCCCAGCCAGAGGACGGCAAAGATGAGCAGCAAGGCAGCTATGAAGCCGGACTGGTCGCGGCGCCGGGCCAGGAAGACTCCATAGAGGAGGGCCGGGAGACCCCAGAGGTACAGGAAGTGCCCCGATCCGGAGCCCATGAAGAATTGCAGGGATGCGGCCATCACCCGCGGGTTGAAGCCTGTCGTGCCGGTCGCTAACTGCTGCATCTTCCTGGAGTTGTCCCAGAAGATGTCAGGCCCGAAGTAGGCGTATTGCGCCCCCATCCAGGCCACGACACACGCGGCGGCAACGAGGACGGCTACGACCAGCCCGCGCCGATTGTGCTGGCGGTAGTAGAACCAGTCGAGGCCGCCCATCATGGCCAACGTCACGAAGCCAATGGCGATATAGGTGCTTTTCGTCACCATGGCCGCGCCGATGAGTAGCCCGGCTGCCACGGCGACAAGCAGTCGACCGCGCGCCTTCAGAGTGAACAGGCCTACCCCACCCAGAAAGAACATGAGGGCGGGCGCTTCGCCCAGCACCTGACGCCCGAAGTACAGGAGTCGCACATCCTGTACAGCCAGCAGCAGGAATATCGTCACGATGGCCGTCCGCAGCCCAAAGAGTCGCCAGGCGAGGAACGCCGCAACGGCGAGCAGCAGGCACAGGTAGGCCGCCGCTACCAGGCGGGCCTGCAACAGGCCGATGCCGAACAGCTTGAGAGCCAGCGCGACGGGCAGCAGAACCGTTGGCCCGACGCTCTGGATGGGGCCGAACGTCTGATAGCCGTCGGAGTTGCGCATCGCGTAGACCCCCTCCGTGGCGAGGGTCTTGGCGACGTTCAGGGCGGCGCCCTCATCGTGCCAGGTCCGTGGCCCGTAGGGCAGGTTGTAGAGCGTAACCACGGGCAGCAAGACCAGGAGCGCCAGCAGGGCCAGTCGCTCACCCAACGTCAGCTGCCTGTAGCGCGCCGGCAGGGACGCCCGTACGCGCTGCGGAACGCCCACCGTCCAGTCTGTCATATGAACCTCACCGCGCCCATCTCTGGTACGCTACGTAGGAAGCCGCGACCAGGCAGAGCATGACTGCCATCACGAACAGGCCGATTGGCGCCGGCCCACTGATCTGGATTTCGCAGCGGATGCGCTGGTAGACCGGTCGCAGGAGTCGCTGGGCTTCGGCCTTCGCCGATCCTCTGGGCGTGCGCAACTCCGCGGGCGCGGCGATGGTGGTGCGCCCGTCGGTGTCGGTCGAGGCGATCTGATAGTAGTAGGTGGAGCTGGGGTCCAACCCATCGATGGCTATGGAGTGGGAGAGCGAGGGCGTCTCATGCGCGCCATCCCCGATGCTCGGCAGCTGCCCAAAGGCGAGGTTCGCGAGGCTCCAGTCGACTCGCCCCTTCTCCCGCCAGATCCAGGCCTGACCGCTGCTGGGAATGTCCGTCTCCCACTCTATGGTCGCTGCGTCGCCGACGATAGAGGTGCGGGCGGGCGATAGCGTCGGCCCACCCGGCGCGGGCATGGGGCGGGCGGCCGTGGAGGAACTGGCCTCTTCGCCCTGGGCGGTCATATCAAGGTCCATCGAGGCCAGGGCATCCCGGATAGCGCGGCCAACGCTGGCCGCTGTCCCCGTCGCTGAGGCGTCTTCGGTCAGGGCCGCCTCGCCACTCCTGGCGGGCGTGTCATCGAGCTGGATATGATGCGCCGGCATCGCCGGCCGGACTCCCATGTCAGCCAGGAGATTGACCGTGATCTGTTGCAGGCGGCCATCCGGCTCGACCAGCGCCAGCCCCCACGGCCACAGGTTGGTGCCCGCCGCAAAGACCGTGGCGCCGCTGGGGGCCACATAGCGGGTGACGTGGCTGGTGGTTGTACCCAACTCGTAGGCGCCGCCGTCATCGGTCAGCAGACTGCCAAAGACCGGTGTCTCGGCCAGGATATTAATGCCGCCGGGCGTGCGCCCGTTGTCGGTGATCGCGTCCCACTCCCAACCGATAATGTGTCGCCCGATGTCGGCATACGTGCCGGGGGGCATGGCCTGCAAGTCGGTATGCCGGTACAGGCGGTCGGCGGCATGCTCAGCCGTCACGCGGAGCGGGAAGAAGCGGATGTCATTGTCGCCCACATATTGGATGCCGACGAGCTCATTCTCCGGGTCGTTCGCCCCCGCTGGGTCGCGCCATGTTCCGGTCGGCACGCCACTGGGGTCGGGGTTGCCGCTCTCGGTCGTCTTATAGCCTACTATGACGCGGTCCGCCTCGCCGGTCCAGGGGTCTGGCTCAAATCGGATGCGCCAGTAACTGACGTTCGACGACAGGAAGGCGAGATTTACCCCCGCGTCACGCGCCGCCATCATCGCATCGCGCATCTCACCCGACCAGTACTCGTCATGGCCCGCAATGAGGATGATCTGATGCTGCAGGAGGGTGTTGGGCGCACCGGCTTTACCCGCCTGGTGGACGTCCAGGCTGGTCCCATAGCTCACGTCGTAGCCCTGACTCTCCAGCCAGTAGACCATCGGGAAGTCGGCCCACTCGTAGGTGTTGAAGTAGGGCACAGACAAAGCCAGCGGGCGGTCGAGGGACACCTTGACAGCGCGCGGGGCTTCGGCGACGGTGCGGCAGGCCCCACTGGAGACGCTGTAGAGGGACTTGCCGCCAAACCAGTTGTAGGCCTGGTACGTCGTGAGCGCCAACGGGTAGAAGATGGACGCCTGGCGCGAGTCGTCGCGCACGACGAACGTCACATGCGCCTGGCCGCCGGTATCGGGCCGCGTGAGCCGAGCAAGGTAGACGCCGCTCGCCCAGTCGCTGGGCACCGTCAAGGTGTGGGAGGGCGACCAGTTGGCGCAACTCGTGAGGCCCAGGCGTGGGTCGGTGCGGCAATCGGGCTGCACCTGGCCCGGTAGATCGGTGATGCTGTCGACCAGGCGCGCGCCGGCGCCTCCGTAGTAGCCCGTGCGATAGATGTCCAGGTTAAACGTCGGCGCATCGGTGTTGACACGAAACTGAAGCGTCGCACCGGGCGCGACACTGGTGGGTGAGGCGAAGCCCTCGATGTCGCCGAGCGGCCGCGTCACGGCCCAGTCGGCCGCACCAGGGCGACAATTCTCCGCCACGACAGGATTGGGCGGGTTATCGCATATGGATGGGCTGGCCGCCGACAGGGGGCCGCCCCGCGCCAGCAGCAGGGCGGCCAGGCCGACCGCCGCCGCGAGCCGAAGGGATGTGGGCACGATGTTGAGGCGCATGGCGATGGGGTTCCTCATCGAGGCGCACCTACCGCGTGACCGCGACGCTGTCCAGGGGCGCAACCGGCGTCGCCATGGCGACATCGTCGGCGACCGAGCGGCGCGCCAGGAGGCCGTTCAGCAGCAGCTCGGCGGCGCTCTCAGCGTGGCGGGTAACGGATTCGCCGTTGGTGAGGGCCGGGTAGATCTGGGCGGTGGTGCACAGGGTCAGGCCAGCGATGGGCGTCTGGACGCCGGGAATGGCGTCCGTGCCGTTGAGCCGGTGGAGCGGCTCGACGTAGCGTTCGCGATGGACGAGGAAGTAGCGCACCTGGTCGCGGGCGAAACGCGGGAACATGCGCTCCAGGCTCGCCAGCCATAGTTCCTGAATCTCGGCGTCGGTCTTCTGCTGCCACGGGCTACCGGGGGCGGTGTACTTGGGCAGGTAGACCAGGTGGTGGCCGCCGACGTATTGGGGGTCGATGTAGGCGGTCGTCTCGATCACGCCGGTGAAGGGAACACTCTCATCGGTGATGTTGAGGGTCCAATAGCCCGTCAGAGGCCGGTCGAGGACGACGACGGGACACACAATGCCCAGGTACTCGGTCTGGCCCAGGAAGGCGCGATAGTCTTCGGCTGCGCCAGGGATCAGGCGCTGGAAGATGGGGGCCTGCATCGTGACGGCCAGGGCGTCGAAGCGGCGCACGCCGTCGGCCAGTCGCACGCCCACCGCCCGCCCGTTCTCGATGACCACCTCGCGCACCGGCGTGCTGAGGTGCAGGCGGCCGCCCGCCGCCTGGATGCGCTCGACCAGGGCGTTGATGAGGGTGATGTAGCCGCCGATGAGGTGGCCCGCCATCTCCTTCTGGTTGGCGCCCTCACGGGTGGACTTCATGCGGACCAGCCGCGACCAGATGTAAGTCGCCGGGGTGTCCTCGAAGCCGCCGTCGAACTTCGCCATGAGCATGGGCCGCCATACGGTGTCGAAGGCGCGGCGGCCGCTGAGGCGCACGAGCCAGTCTTCGACGCTGACGCCCTCCAACTGATGCCAGTCGCGGACCAGCTGCGCGGCCAGGACGGTGAAGCCGAGGCGCATGCGGTCCAGCGGGTTGAGAAGCGGAAAGCGCAGGAACTCGGCAACATTGTTCATCGAGTAGATCGCGCCCTGGCGGTAGAAGCCCATGCGCGTCTCGCGAAAGCGCAACTGGTCGGCGATGCCAAGCTCGGCGCACAACCGGGTCAGGTGGCTGTCGCTGGACAGGATGGCGTGATAGAAGCGGTCAATGGCCGTCCCGTCGGGCAGGGTCATGGGACCGGCCAGGCCGCCCGCGACGGGCGATGCCTCGTAGATGTCGACGCTCACGCCGCGCTGCGCCAGGTAGTAGCCCAGCGTCACGCCCATGATGCCGCCGCCGATGATAGCTACTTCCATACGTCGCCTCGCACAAGGGGCAGCGTGCCGTGGCCGTTGGTCTCGATGGCGTCGGCGGTGACGCGATGGGAGGGCGTCCACGCGCTGAGCACAGCGGCGATGCGCGCCCCCGCCGTGCCGTCGCCGAAGATGGGCGGATACTCCGTTGGTGGGACAAACGATCGCCACGCGGCAAGAATCCCGTCGGGGTCGACACCGACCAGCCGGTTCCAACCGCTTGTGACAGTCTCGGTCCACTCTGTCTCGTCGCGGAGCGTCAGGCACGGCGTCGCGAGGAAGTAAGCCTCGCGCTGTACGCCGCCCGAGTCGGTGGCGATGAGCCGCGCGTGGGCTTCCAGCATCATCATGTCCAGGTAACCGACTGGCTCGATGAGCCGCACGTGAGGCCCGAAGCGGGCGGGGAGGCTGTCGAGGGCGTGGCGGGTGCGAGGATGGACAGGGAAGACCACCGTCTCGCCGCAGCTATTCAGGGCCTGCACGATCTGAGAAAGGCGATCGGGCGAGTCGGTGTTGGCGGCGCGGTGAATCGTCACCAGGCTGTATTCGCTGTCGAGGAGGCCCACGCGCGCCAGGATGGACGAACTGCGGCGCGCGATAGGCAGATAGCGCCGGCAGGCGTCCAGCATGACGTCCCCGACCCAGTGTACATCCGTCGCGCCACCAGCCACGAGCCGCCACGCCGCTGTCTGGCTGGCGCAAAAGAGCAGGCTGGACACAGAATCGGTGAGGAGGCGGTTGATTTCTTCGGGCATCGAGCGGTCGAAACTGCGTTCGCCCGCCTCGATATGGGCGGTGGGGATGCCGAGCTTGGCGGCGACCAGCGCGCCGGCCAGGGTCGAGTTGGTATCGCCGCGCACGATGACCAGATCGGGCTGCTCGTCGCGCACGATGGGTTCCAACCGCGTCATCATCTGCGCCGTCTGCCCGGCATGGGAGCCGGACCCCACTTCAAGGTTGTAGTCAGGCGCAGGAATGCCCAACTCATCGAAGAAGGTCTGCGACATCAGGTAGTCGTAGTGCTGGCCGGTGTGGACCAGAATCTCGCGGTGCTCACCGCGTAGAGCCAGACTCACCGGCGCCGCCTGGATAAACTCGGGCCGCGCCCCGACGATAGATAGAATCTTCATCTTTCCCCCGTCCCTCGTAGGTACAAGCTAGCTTCTGGCGATAAGGAGCACGCCCAGACCCACCACGAACGTCCCCATCAGGCGCATCGGGCTAATGTCTTCGTTGAAGATCTGCCAGCCCGCCGCCAGCATGACGATGTAGCTGAGACTGGCGAAGGGGTAGGCGTAGCTAAGGTCGACGCGGGACAGGGCGGAGAGCCAGAACAGGGTGCCGGTCACATACACCAGTAACCCGATGAAGACATAGGGGTTGGTGCCAATCCGCCAGATGGTGCCGGGTAGGTCGCCCACGGACAGCGTGACCGCGCCCAGACTGACCATCCCCTTCTTGAGCAGAATCTGACCGACCGCGCTCGCTACGACGGCGACCAGGATATACGCGATTGCAATCGACATACGGGACCTCCCGCGCGTCAGCGCGTTGTCAACTACGCCCATTTCTCACCTCCAAGCGACGGTCGAACGTCGGCGGCCGAGGGCACATTCAGGCGACCCAACACGATCTGGCTTTGGAAGCCGAGGTGGGCGCGAATGGTACGCGCGATCTTGGCCTTTGACGCGCCATATTGCCGTACGTGGAGTACGGCGGGACACTCCACGACACGGTAGCCAGCCAGCGAAGCCTTGACGAGTAGTTCCGTGCCGGCCAGGAACCCATCCGACTCGAAGGGGATGGTATCGATGACGCGGCGGCGGTAGGCGCGGAAGAGAGCGGTGTAGGTGTGAATCCGCGGGTCAACGGTGAGACGGTACAGGAGCGACGAACCACGGCTAAGGACGAGGCGGTAGGCAGGCACACCCTCCACGCCCCCTTGCGGGTGATAGGGCGACGCCGTGACGATGTCGGCCCCCGCATCGATGTAGCGTAGCAGGGTTGGTATCTCGGTGAAGCGATACGTCCCATCGCTGTCCGTCGTGACGATGACATTACCACGCGCCGCGCCGAACCCCGTGCGGAGCGCGGCGCCCAGCCCACGGTTTGTGCCGTGCTGCAGAATCCGCGCTTCCACTCCCCCCAACTCCGGCGTGTCGAGAAGGGACGCCAGGGCTTCCAGGGTGCGGTCCGTGCTGCCATCATCCACCAGCAGCAATTCGACCTTGCTCTCCCGCGCCAGTTCCGCCAGGATCGGGAACAGTTCGCGTCGCAGCTTGTCAGTATTCTCGGCCTCGTTGTAGCAGGGAACGATGATTGAGATGTCCATGCGGCATAACTCCAGAGTCTCTATTCAGGGCTGAGGACGCTTGTGGGTCAGTTATCCGGTAACGTGCAACCGACCGGGAGCCAGCAGCGAAGTCAAGTCAGGCCAGGGCTGTGGAGAGAGGTGCGGGACAGACGTCCAGGGGGATGTGAACCCACCGGGGGGGACGAATGGGGTCACGCGCATCTGTCCCGCTCTCCCCGCCCGGGCCTTACTGGAGCGCCTGCTGGAGGTCTCCAGGCCGACACGAACGGCGCGCTAGGGGGTGCGTCAAGGTATTTCAGGGCCAGGCGCGGGCGGCGCTAAGGAGCTATCTGCAATCTCGAAAAGCGCACGTCGCCACACGAGAAGGCAGGCTGGTGCTCAAACGCCAGGACGGCATCGAGCGCGTAGCCAGTGTCACGGATGCGCTGCTGGACGTCGGGTGGAGCGTCGCGCTTGTCCACAACGTACACGTTGCCGCCCGATCTCTCGGCGCTCTCGATCGCGGCGCGGATGGGGCCTACGGCCGATAGATTCGGCGGGAGTCCGAGGACCGCGCCGCGATAGCCAAATAGATACGTGGCGTACTCCGTCCAGACCCAGTCGAGGGGGACCAGCGTATCCCGTGGCGTGGTGGCCTGCACAAAGCACTCGGCAATGGGAATCTCGGCGGCGGGGTGGTGTGACGCGGATACACGGAGGAGCTGAGATTGGCTGCCGCGATGATGGCGACCGAGCCGGCGATGCAGGAACGCGGGCCTGGATTTCTACGATGAAGATACCTGGATAGCAGGAGGGCCGCGCCCAATACCAGGAAGGCGTTGGGGATGACGAACCACTTGGGGGCCGGGTCCCACCACACAACGAAGGGCAGATAGGCGAGATAGCCGGCGAGGAGTAGCCACCCCAACCGCTTCGATTCGGGGCGCGCGGATTTCCAACGGGTAAGCTCGTGGCCCAGGAGCGCCAGCAACATGCCCAGCGCGACGAAGGTGAGAGTTGGGGGATGACCTTGTGAAGTTGTATCTGCCCCTGGGCTAACTTCCGCAGGCCCAGGCCATCCCACACGGGTATCCAGCTAGAGATGGCCGCCAGGAAGGCGGCCGGGACACGGTCGAGGGACCAGACGCCCCAGATCGAGGGCCGACCGAATTGGTCGCTACCGTGGGATAGCAGCCAGTCGAGCAACGCTGGCCCGTCAGCGAGGCCGTGGACAGCGATGGCCGCTGTGAGGTAGCTGGCCGCCGTGAGGCCGCCGACGACCACCAGGAAGGCCAGAGCGTTCGTCTGCCATAATGCCGGGCATGGCGCGGCGCGTAGAAGAATGAGGCCGAGACACAAGGGAATAGCGAAGATGTTGGCTTGCCACAGCAGGATGCCCGCCCACACGAACACACCCGCGCCAATGGCCGCTCGCAGGCTGGTCGTCGCTGGAATGAGCAGCGCCAGGGCGCAGAAGATGGCCAGCGCGGCCGGGGTGATATAGTAGGCGTCGGTGCTGTAGGCCCAGAACGACCACGAGGTCGCCAGCAGGGCCGAGGCCCAGAACGCCACGGTCATGCTTCTCGTGAGCCGAAAGGTCACGACGCAGAATACTGCGATGGCGACAGTCGATAGGAACGCGCTCAAAAACTGCAACAACGGCAACGATGGGCCGGAACTCTGTAGCGCGAGTTCATACCCCAGCGCCCCTATGGCTCGATACAGCAGCCGATTAGGGGAGAACAGGAACGTTCCGCCGCGCTCCACCGCCTGGGCCTCGATGATGCTATTGATATCGAACTGAATCGATAGGAACGGCACATAGAGGAGAAGAGCGCCGACAAACGCGACGGCGAAGCAGGCCAGCTCGCGGACAAGGAGCTGCGGCGGCAGCAACGACGGCAACGCGAGCGCCTTCTCGCGTGCGTCGGGCGTATAATCGGTCATCCACGAACCCCCCCCCCGGGGTCAAGCCAACCCGAACACTACCGGAGCGCCCACTGGAGGTGCTCCATACCGACACGAACGGCGCGCTTGAAGGTGGCGCTATCGCTTACCAGCATCTTGGCGTAGGTCTTGGCTGGGCCGGGCCGCAAGGCCCATTCCTTGAAGGCCTGCTTCTGCCAGTACATGAGGTCTTCGGCGGAGAGATTGTCGTATTGGAGGACGGTGCCTTTGTCCATGTCGACTTCTTCCCACTTCGTGCCGGGCTTGAACCAGCCGTTCTCGACCACCTCGAAGAAGAAGGGCGTACCGGGGTAGGGGGCGGCAATATGGAACAGGGCCAACTCCAGGGGCAGGCTCTTGGAAAAGTCGATCGTCTCGCGGATCGTCTCGACCGTCTCACCGGGTAGGCCGATGATGAAGTAGCCCCAGTTCTTGATGCCGGCCTGCCGCGCCCAGGTCAGGGCTTGCTTGGCCTTCTTGGGGTCCGCGCCCTTGGCAGCGCGCTTGAGGATGGCCTCATTGCCGCTCTCGATGCCCCACGAGATCATCCAGCAGCCCGCGCGGCCCATGAGCTTGAGCATCTCTTCGTCCACGTAGTCGACGCGGCTGTTGCAGGTCCACTTGACCTTCAAGCCCTCCTTGATGATCAGCTGGCACAGCTGGACCACCTGCTCGCGGTTGATGGTGAAGAGGTCGGCGTACATGTGGATGTTGTGGATGCCCAGGTCGTGCAGCAGCCACATCTCCTGGATAATCCGTTCCGGCGAGTGCAGCCGCACCGACCACTGGTAGGTGACGTGCTTGATGCAGTACTTGCAGCCCGCCGTACAGCCACGGCTGGTGACCATGAACACGAACGGCCCCTTCATCAAGGGCATGCGGTACTTGTCCAGCGGCAGCAGGTGGTAGAGGGGGATGGGTAGATCGTCCAGGTTGGCGATCCAGGGGCGCGTAGCGTTCATCGTAATGTCGCCATTCTTGCGCCAGACCAGCCCCTTGAGGTTCGTCAGGTCGATGGGGGTTCCGTTCTGCGGGCCGTGATGGCCGACGGGCTTCCACCACGGATCGGACTTCTCTAGAATCGCCTGAACCCACTCGGCGCGGTCGGTCTCGCGGCCCTCGAGAACGTCAATTAGCTCGCGGAAGGTCAGCTCCGGCTCGCCGCGAATCACGAAGTCGAGCGCCGGGAAGTCGCGCATCGTCTCGGTGGGCATGGCAGTGACATGCGTGCCAAAGGCCATGGTGATCGCGCCCAGGCTCTTGGCCAGCATGACGCCGTACATGTCGTTGGTGAGCGTCGGCGCGGTGACCTGGGTAAAGTAATACTTGGGGGCCTTCTCGCGCAGCAGCGCCTCGAACTGTGACCAACCCATCCCCTCGGCGATACAGTCCACGATGGCGACTGTATACTCGGGGTGGAGCATGGCGGCGTGCTGGGCCAGGGAGCACTGGGGCCAGATCATCTCCTCGCGGCTGCGTCGCCCCACGCGGTGTTGGGTGCGAATCCAGATGCCGCCATCGGGAGATGGGGGATTGACGAGCAGCACATCGACGGCCGTCGGGGGCCGCACGTGCGTCAGGTCGCGGACCGCCGCGCCCGCGTCGGGGAACTCAGGCGGGCGCGGCGCTTTGACAGCGCGCGTGCCCAGGTTGTGACGTAGCTCGTCCCGAGTCTTGATGTCCTCGGGCTGGATGCCATTCTGGATAACTGCCATGCCCCCTCCTCGATCGTCTATCGCAACGCTAACCGATGTCTACGGCGTGACGCGGGCCATTTCCTGGTTGATGCGGACTTCGCGCTCGCTCAGCGCCTCTAGCACGCGCATGAGAATCCACGAGATGAACAGTTGCAGGCCGATCAGGGCCAGGAAGGCGCTGGTCAGCATCCAAAACCATGAGCGCGAGATATCCCCACCCTGGAGGCCCATGACCAGGGCGACCACGGCGAGGGCGATACCCAGACCGCCGGCCGTCAGTCCCATCCACCAGAAGTGGCGGTCCAGTGGCGTGCTGAAGATGGGTCGCCCGAAGAGGCCCACCAGCACCGTCTCCAGGCGGAAGAGGGAGACGAGATAGTTGAAGGTCGCGCCGAGGGAGAACGTGCTGACGCCGACGAAGCTGAGCACCATCGCCGTGAACAGGCAGAACACGCCCCACGGTCCCAGCTGCGTCACGCCCTGGGCACGCAGGGCGACGAGACCCGCCGCCAGGATGGCGGCCAGGACGACACACGCCAGCCCCACCATACCCAGCAGGCGCGCCGGGTTGTACTCCAGTGAGGTCCAGAGAATCGTCTTGAGGAAGCGCGTCCCGTCACGGACGACGCTGAGCTTGGAGCGGCCGACCCGCTCGCTGTAGGCGATGGGAATTTCGACTACCTTGAGGCCCTCGTGGACCGAGCGCGTGCTCATCACCGGGGTAAAGTTGAGGCCGTCGGGCAGTGGGTACAGCTGCGCCAGCGCGTCGCGGCGCACCACGCGCATGCCACTGGCCGGGTCAGCCACGCGCTGGTTGCCGATGACGCTGACCAGGTTGGACCAGATGAAGTTGCCCACCTGCCGCACCATCGGCATGTGACTCTCGGCCCCAGAGCGGCGCGACCCCACGGCCACGTCCGCCCCATCGACGAGCGCGGCCTGGCACAGGCTGGGGAAACGCTCGGGTGGGTACGTCCCGTCGGCGTCGGTGAAGGCGAGCAACTCGCCATGCGCGGCGAGGAAGCCGGTCTTGATGGCCGCACCATACCCCCGGTTGACCGGATGGCGGACCAGGCGCGCGCCGGGCATACTCTGCACAATCTCAGCGGTACGGTCGGTGGAACCGTCGTCCACGACAATGATTTCGAGATGCTCGACCCCCACCTCCCGCAACGCCGGCGCAACGGCCTGGATGCGGTGGACGATGTCGGCAATGCCGTCCTCCTCGTTGAGCGCGGGGATCACCACCGATAGGGTGACCGGCGGTAGCAACGGTGCGACGACGGCGGGCCGGGCGAAGTCGATGGGGCGAAGTGCAGCGTCTACAGTCATGCGTCCCCCTCGGAGTAATACACGGTCTCGGCGCGTGGCTGCGCGCCGTTGGCAACGATATGGCGAACGATACGGGCAGGGACGCCGGCGACGACGGTGTGAGGCGGTACATCCTTCGTCACGACTGCGCCCGCCGCCACCACCGCGCCGCGCCCGATGCGCACGCCGTCGGTGATGATAGCGCCGCCGCCGATCCAGACGTCATCCTCCACCACGATGCCCTGGGCCGTGATGCCCTGGCTGATGAAGGGCCGCGTGGGGTCGTCGAAGAGGTGATTGACCGCCAGCATCTGGACGAGGGGTGAGGTGTAGACCCGATGGCCGATGCTGATGCCGCCCTGACCGCGCAGCACGTTGTACTCGCCGATCAGGCTGTCGCGACCAATTCGGATGCCCGAATGCGGCATATGGCGGAAGTTGTAGACGTGCAGGACGGAGCCATGCATCACCAGGCTATGTGGGCCGATGCTGATGCCGTTGGGGCAGGCGTGTAGATAGACGCCGTGGTCGAGGTACGCGCCGTGGCCCAGGTGGATGTTGCTGGCGAAGCGCAGCCGCACCCCGTTCTCGATGGCGGCCGTGCCGTCCATGCGCAGAATCAGGCGATACACGACGCTCCGCAGGCCAATGCCGACGATGGTTGGCATCCACCCGAAGAGCGTCATGATCGTCTGTTCGATGAGATAGTAGCGCAGGCTCGCCGCCTGCCGCATCATGTAGAGCTGGAGTTGCTTGACCACGGGAAGAGGCTAACGGGGGTGATGGGTGGAACGTCGATGGGTAGGTCCGAGTCGGGGATATGCAAGAGCTGGCGGCGTCGCTCGGCCCGAACCATCCATGTCGCGGCGTCGGCGAGGTCCCTGACGACTTGATGGGGGCGCAGGGACAGGGGCGGCGCGGTCATCATCTGCTGCAAGCCGCGACCGGTCTTCACCATGATTGTGCGGCAGCCGACGGCGCGGCCCGCCTGAATGTCGCTGTAGGCGTCGCCGATGATGTAGCACTGGTCTAGCGGGAGGTTGAATTGGGTCGCGGCTTGCCGAAGCAGACCGGGGCGAGGCTTGCGACACTCACAGTTCTCTTCAGGCCTGTGGGGGCAGTACAACACGGCATCGATGTGGCCACCGTGAATCTCGACGGCCTCACGCATCCGCTGGTTGATGTCGTCCACGGCGGCGCTTGGGACGATGTTGCGGTGAATGATGGCCTGGTTGGTGACCACAATCGCCCGCCAGCCTGCCTCGTGTAGCAGGCGCAGGGCCTCGAGGGCGCCCGGCAGGAACTGGAACTCTGACCACGACTTGACGTGATCGGGGCGGTTCTCGTTGATGACGCCATCCCGATCGAGAAATACGACTCTCACGACCACCTCCTTAGGGGGGACTATCGGAGGGCGGCGATACGCGCCGTTGCCCATGAGGGCTGCGCCTGGACTCCATTCGTGCGTGATAGGGTGTTCAAGAGGACGGTTGCGCCCTGGAAGTCAAAGTGGAAGTTCATGCGGACGAGGCCATCGGCCTCCAGGGCCTGGGTGACGGCAGCCTGGCGATCGACAGGGCAGTAGAGCATCAGGAAGCCGCCGCCGCCCGCGCCGGTCACCTTGCCGCCGACCGCGCCGTGCTGGCGAGCCAGCGCGTACCAGCGGTCGATGCCCGACGAGGAAACGTTCGGGGCCAGCTTCTTCTTCTCATGCCAGGACTCGTCCAGCAGTTGGCCGAAGCCGTCCAGGTCGCCTAACTCAAGGAAGCTGCGCATGTTGTGGGCCAGCGCCTTGATCGCGTGCAGGGCATCGATGACGGCAGGGTCACGCTTCTCGCTGGCCCGCTTCTGATGCTCCAGGATATTGGACGACTCGCGGCTGCTACCGGTGAAGAACAAGATGAGACGGCTTTCCAGGCGCTCCAGCGTGGTGTCGTCGAGTTGGAGCGGTTCAACCGTGACACCGTCGGCGGCAAAGGTGATCACCTTCACACCGCCAAAGGCGGCGATGTACTGGTCTTGCTTGCCGACTGGCATGCCCATCTTCTCGATCTCGATGTACGCAGCGGTCTCGGCAATTTCCTGTCGCGACATGGGGATGTCGGATAGGGTACTCAGGGCGCGTACCAGCGTGACGGCCACGCTGCCCGACGAGCCGAGGCCGGTGCCGGGCGGGACCTCCGACGCCAGGAACACATCGTACTCACGCTCGACGCCGAAGTGGTGCAGGATGGCGCGCGGCAGCTGCAGGTTGCCATCCCAGAAGAAGGGCTGGCGCGGGTCGTGGCGGTAGAACGTTCGATAGTCGGAGGAGATGACCTGCACCCCCTCGTCCTGCGCGCCGCGCGAGATGAAGGTATAGAAGTACTTGTCGATGGCCGCGCTGATGACCATACCCCCGTAGGGGCGATAGTAGGCGGCCAGGTCAGTTCCGCCACCGCCGAGGCTGATGCGGACCGGCGCTCGTGCGATGAGCATCTCAGATCCTCCTGAGCCAGTTCTCCCGAATCTCGACACGGGTCATTCGCCCTAGAACGTTGACCAATACCTGGGCGCGTTCGACACTTGACAGGTGGCCCTGGAAGATGCCCTCCAGGTCTTGCAGCGGGCCAGTGGTAATCTCGACCCGATCCCCAGGCTCCAGGCGGCGCGGCCCGGTAGGCGGTAGGTGGCCCAGGTGGCGCTGGATCGTGTCAATGACGGAGGGTGCGATAGGGATGGGGTGGCCCTCGCTGCTGACGACCGCGCGGAGGCCGGGCACCCAGGTAATGGCCGACAGGCCCACCACCGAGAGGGCTACCCGCACGAAGCTGTAGCACTCGAAGAATGGCTCGGCCTCGGTTTGACGCCGCCGGGCGCGCCAGACAGGGATCGTCGGCAGGTAGGTCTCGAAGCCACGCGCTTGCAGCGCCGTCGTGACCTGCTGCTCAGCGTGGGGCTTGGTGTGGAGCGCGTACCAGGTAGGGGTATCAACTGAGTGGGTGGGTGCAACGGCGGATATACCCATGAGGTCCTCTTATCCTCGCCAGTCGTGAAAGGGATTGAGTCGCTGTGTGAGCAGGGTGAAGCATGAAGGAGACGGTTAAGGCCGTCAGGCAGGCTCCGCCCATCCGTGCCGGTTGGGGGCCGAACGGGGCAGGGGTCGCCAGAGGCTATATAGGGCGTAGCGGTCGCCGGGCAGGCTCCGCCCATGCGTGCATGGCTATGCCGCGCTGAGCGTACTACCTATGGGCGAGCGCACGACGCTCGTTGTGGGCGCTGGGAACAGCGCCCAACGTGATGCCTGGACCCATACCCGCGCGGGATAATCGCGACGAGAACAGGGAACAGGGCATCGATCCAGACGCGCTGTCAGGATCAGGCGACTGAGGCTCAGTTACGCCATCGTGGGCAGGAGCCAGCGGCAAGGGGGGAATAGGCTCGGGAGTGCGAGGTGCGTGAAGGCCGACATTATCCCGATTTAGACACCGCGGTCGCCATTGACCGAAAGCTTGTGTTCCATAGGGCTATCTACACTCAGGCGCACCACCAGCCCCCCGCCGGCAGTCCTGGCCCAACGTATGCACCCAGGCGGGTGCGATTATCCCCAGGGTCAACACAAGAACCATCTACTCAATTTTTAGTGTAATGCTAACCGCTTGCGGAACTGCTTGAGGAACTGCTTGAATTTTGGCCGTGAACGGGGCCTTCACAAGCATGTTGCGTAACTGATACTGCATTCGGACGACCGCCAGGCTATTTGCCGCTAGGTGTATACGCAACCTGAGCTGCCAGGCGCTGGAACAGAGCCGTTGTCTCGGGCGCGGGAACCGATGACATCTCCGCGCGGAGGTACTCCACAAGGCTCTGATAGTGCTTGAGGGCGCGACTGATCTCGCCCTGCTGCTGATAGCAGCGCATCAGCTCGCGATGGGCGACCTCCAGGTAGCTATCTTGGGCGATGGCGCGCCGATAGACATCCGCCGCTTCGGTGTAGCGTTGCGCCTCGAAGAGCAGTCGCCCCAGCAGGAGCAGCGCTTCCAGGAAGGTCTGGCGCAGTTCCTCGCGGCGGATGAGTACCCATTCATTGGTAACCGTCGCATCGGCGAGGAAGTCACCCTGATACAGAGCCACCGCCGCCTGGAGGCCCGCGATGGCCTGGCCGGGCGATTTCTCGGCGTGGCGACGGGCTTCCGTCACGAGGGTCTCGAACTCGTCGACATCGAAGTAGTAGGGAATGTCAGGGTTGAATGAGTAGCTATCCTGGCGGGTTACGACGCGCTGACGGTCGCCCAGGGTACGCCGCAGGTGATACAGGGCCGGATGCAAAGCGGCGCGTAGCTGATTGGGCGATGCGTCTGGCCACAACATCACGCCGATTTGCTCCTTGGTGCGGGGCGGGTGCGACAGTAGGAAGAAGAGCATCTCACGCGGCTTGGCGTAGGTCCAGTCGGCGGTGGATAGCAGTCGCCCGCTACGATAGATCTTGCTCTGACCGAGGGCCAGCACGCGCAGATCGGGGTCGGGGTCGTCGGTACGGGGCGCGGGCGGCGCGACTACCGCCACGACAGGGGGCGGCAGCGTGGCGCGGGGTTCGGAGGCCGCGACTGCCGGCTCGGCCCACGCCAGCTGATCAAGGCTCGCGATGGGGGTGAGGTGCGCCTGGCGGCGGAGGGCCTCATATGGCTCCTCACCCAGGCCGCGAATCGCCGGGGATAGGCGACGTTGCACATCAGCGTCGAAGGCAGGTGGGCGGGGCGCACCGATGGCCTCGCGCAAGGCGGCTGCGATGCCCTCTAGTTGTGGTGTATTCTCCAGGGGGCCAGTCGTGGCGTAGATGGCGGCCGCGATGTCGAGGCACTCCGCGAGGCCGTGTTGATCGCGCAGGGTGCGGCGCATCGCTAGCGCTCGGTGAGCCAGGGCCAGGGCGCGCGGATTGTCGCCGTCATGGAGCGCGACGAGCGCCTGGATACTCAGCGCCGTGGCAATACCGTCGCTGGCGCCAAGTTCCTCGTAGAGGGTCAGGCTCTCGGCGCAGGCCATCCGTGCGTGGGCGGGGTCGCTCTGATAGATAGCCAGGAGCGCCAGGTCGGCCAGCACGCGGGCGGCGCCGGCTCGCGCGCGGAGGTGGCGATAGCGGGTCAGGCTATCGTGCAGTAACTCGGCGGCATCATGCATGTGACCGCCGTCGCGCGCCAGAGCGCCCAGGTCGGCCAGGGATGCGGCGATGCCCATCTCGTCTTGCAGCTCTCGCCGCAAGCCGAGCGCCTCACCAGCGAGCATTCGCGCTTCGTCGCGCCGCCCCTGCGCGCTCGCCGTGGCGGCGTGTGCGCTCAAGGCCAGAGCCAGCCGTCCCGTGTCGCCCAACACCCGGTACGCGGCGACGGCCTCATCGAACAGGGCGGTTGCCGCGTGGTAGTCGCAGCCGACATGGCGTAGCCGACCGAGGAGAAGGAGGGCGTAGGCCGTGGCACGGCGGTCGCGACGCTCCCGGCTCAGGGTCAGGGCCTCCTGGCATAATGTTTCCGCCCGCTCGTAGTCGCGCCGGTCGATGCTGAGGGCAGCCAGGGCGCACAGGGAAGACGGCTGCCGGGCCTCGTCGCCGTGCTCGCGCTTGAGGGCGAGGCTGCGCGTGTGCAGGGCCTCGGCGCGCTCGTCGTTGCCCTGGAGATAGGCAAGGGCCGCCGCGCCGTCGAGGGTGCGGAGGTGAAGCTCGGCCGCGCTTGTGCCCGACAGGGCCAGGGCAGCGTCGAGGAACTGGCGTGTTTCGCCGCTGAGGCCCCGCGCCTGCCAATAGGGCCATAGTGAGGCCGACAGGCGCAGCGCCGTCTGGGCGTCCTCGACTTCGAGGGACCAGGCCAGGGCCGCGTGTAGATTATCTCGGTCCAGGTCCAGCCGCTCTAGCCACTGACCCTGCTGCGGACCGTCCAGGTGGGGTAAGGCGGTCTCGGCCAGGCTGGCGAAGAAGGCGGCATGGGCCGCGCGCACGATGTCGCCCTCGCCCACGGCTGTGAGTTTTTCGGCCGCGTACGCGCGGCTGAGGATGGGCAACTGATAGCGCGCGGCGCCCAGCTGGCTCTCGACCCGCAGCAAGTAGGCATCCACTAGTTCTACCAGGCTGTCGAGGACTTCAAAGGCCGATAGCTCACCGGGGGCGCAGATAGCCTCGACGGCTTCCAGGGATGCGCTGCCCTCGAATACGGCCAGGTTGCGGAAGACGCGCTGGTCGAGGGGGCTAAGTCGTCCGTGGCTCCATTCCAGGCCGGAGCGTAGGCTACGTTCAGCCGTGGTGGCCGCGTGAGCGCGACGGCGGGGCTGGCGAACCAGGTCACCGAGAGTCGTAGCAATCTGGCCGACCGATAGAACACGGCTGCGCTCGGCTGCCAATACGATGGCGCGGGGCAGGCCTTCCAACTGTCGGCAGATGTCGCCGACCACGCCGGCCGTCGAAGGTGTCAGCTCAAAGCCGGGTAGCGCTGCCTGGGCGCGCTCCACGAACAGGCGGACAGCGTCGTATTCGGCCAGCCTCGCGACATAGCTGGCCTGGTCGCCCGGCGGCAGGGTATCGATGCTCATGGCGAGTTCAGCTTGCGGTGGGGCGGCCAGCGCCTGAGCGTACCAGATGCGCTCGCCGGGCAGGTGCAGCGACTCGCGGCTGGTGGCGAGGATGGTGACGGCACGAGCCGCCGCCAGGATGTGGTGGACCACATCGGCCGTGGCGCGCGTTAGCGGCTCACAGTTGTCGAGAAGCAGCAGGAGGTGCTTAGACTCAAGGTGCGACAGCACGGCGGCGCTTGACTCGTCGGCGTCATCGTCCACCTGAAGCGCGGCTCGGATGCGGGCCACAACGTCGACGGCGTCGGGCGTGTGAGCCAGGTCGATCCACCAGACACCATCGGGATAGGCCGACAGCGCCGAGGCGGCCACTTCCAGGCCGAGGCGCGACTTGCCGACGCCGGCAGCGCCGGCCAGGGTGAGCAGGCGGACACCCGACTCGGTGAGCAACGCTCGTAGCTCGGTCAGTTCATGATCGCGACCAATCAGGGGTGTCGCCGAGTGGGGCAGGTTGTTGAGGGCGCTGGTGTCGACTCGATCGGGCGCGCCAGAGCGCGAGAGGATGCGGGTTGGCCCGCGAAAGTGGCGAAGGTTCTTGGCTGAGGCTCGATCATGCTGTCCGCGAGCGGTCGCCGACGCAGCCAGTTGAACGGGGTGCGTGTTGGGCGTAAGCTCGCGGACACGGTGCGGCGGCCTCGGATAGTGCGCGTTCGCTTTCGACACAGTCCCCCCCCAGGGTCGGCCGAGCATTCCACTGTGTAATCCGGTCCAGGCGGCGCGGCACGGTCTCGCTGCTGATCGGCGCGCTTCCCCCTTATTTTACAACAACTGTGCCGCCTCGTCAATGCCTGACTATTTGATATATATTTCGTAACCCGGTCATGTTTAGGGCCGCTATACTGCCGACGCACGGCTCCCCCATGTGGCCGTTAGTCTCACTGCTGTCACACTTGCTTGCGCTAGAGACAACAGCCTGTAACGCACACAGGGGAACAGGCGACTGACCCACCTGCCCCCCCTTCGGCTGGCAGCGCCCAGCGCCCGTTAAGGTTGCCGTCTACGGCGTCGTATAGATCACGGAGGTAGCTCAGGGCGAAGCAGGAGCCATAGGAGGAGCAACCGGCGGCATGGTTGCGGTCACCGTCGAGGGTTGGCACGTGGTAGGGAGGC
This sequence comes from Anaerolineae bacterium, assembly GCA_026129385.1. GTDB lineage: Bacteria > Chloroflexota > Anaerolineae > Epilineales > JAHCIE01 > JAHCIE01. Next base: position 8,871 of record JAHCIE010000003.1, on the reverse strand, counting down.
AAGACGCCATCAAAGTCGATGTCTTTATACGCCACCATGCAGGCGAGCATGCCCGCCTTGCCTTCGTCGTGCCAGGTTTCTTGGAACTTGTCTGACGTGCCCGGCGGAGGACCTCGAAGCGATCAGAGAGGGTCGTGTCGCGAGCGCCGACACCTTGCTTTGGTCACCGAGGGGCCTCGATGCCTGGGTGCGACGGGGATAGCGCCACGGAATAGCGGCTGGCCCGACGCAAGGCGCGCGGCGGATGTCGCATCCGCCGCGCGCCGGGAAGTGCGTTGTTCTGGGGGCGCTACACGCTCGCCTTGAGCGCGCGGAACGCCGGCGCCGGTTCGAGTCGATACGCGCCGGTGGCGGCAGGAATGACGACGCTGGCGTACTCGCCGAGCGCGCCTACCTCCATGCCGCCGATGATCAACTGCGCCGTGCCGTCGATGACCGTGAGGGCATGAAAAGTCTCCCCCGCCGTGTCCAGGTCGCAGGCGCGTCCCTGGCTATGGAGCATTGTCAGCGTGAAATACTCAGTGTGGCACAGAACGCCGCACTCCCCGTCACCCAGGCCGGGGGCGGGCGTGGCGCTCGCCAGGGCTGCCGGGTCGGTGACGGCGATGGACTGGTCGAGGTGCAGGCCACGGGCGGCGGTCTGCGGGCGGCCCCAGTCGTAGACGCGGTAGGTCAGATCGGAAGTCTGCTGGACTTCGTAGACGAACAGACCGGGCCCCAGGGCGTGGAGCGTGCCCGCCCGCATTACCACGGTGTCACCAGGGTTGACCGCAAGTGGCTCGGCCAGGTCGATGACGCGGCCGTCGCGAATCGCCGCCGCCAGTGCGGCCTGGGTCGTGCCGGGGCGAATGCCGGCGATGAGCGTCGCGCCGGGGTCAGCGGCCAGGATGTGCCAGGCCTCGGTCTTGCCGAAGTGGCCCTTACCGGCCAGTCGCACCGCCTGCTCGTCGTTGGGATGTACCTGGAGGGAGAGCCACTGTTCGCAGTCAAGCAGCTTGATGAGCAGGGGAAAGCGGGATCCGGTACGGGTAACGGCGCGGCGGCCGAGCAATGCCGCACCCTGCTCGGCCGCCACCTCGCCCAGGGTTCGCCCCGCCAGGGGGCCGCCGTCGATGCGGTCGTTCTCATAGACGACCCACGCCTCGGCCGTCAGCTGGCCGGGCCGTAGCCGCTCGCGACCGCCCCATACGTAGTCGCGGTACTCGGAGTGCAGGCGCAGCGCGCCAGGTAGTTCAGGCATGGCCGCTCGCTTGCCCTCTAAACCTCGGAGTTGGCCTTCATGAAGTCGATGACCTCGTCAACCTGGCAGAAGGCGAGGCCGGTGACGGTGTCGGCGCAGCCGTAGTAGATGGCGATGCGACCCGTCGGCGCATCGGCGAGGGCCGCGCACGGGAAGGCGACGTTGGGCACGTCGCCGACGCACTCGTAGAGGGTCTGGGGCGAGAGAAGGTAGGGCCTGGTGCGGTAGATGACCTTCCACGGCTGATCGAGGTCGAGCAGCGCCGCGCCGAAGCTGTAGACGTAGCCGTTGCAGCTGGTCAGCACGCCGTGGTAGAAGAGCAGCCAGCCCTCGGTTGTCTCGATGGGGATGGGGCCAGCGCCGATCTTGGTGCCCTGCCAGGTCCAGGTCTTGGTTCCCATCACCCAGCGATGCCTGCCCCAGTGCTCCATGTCGGGACTCTCGCTGTAGAAGATGTCGCCGAAGGGGGTGTGGCCGTTGTCGCTGGGGCGGTTGAGCATGGCGTACTTGCCGCCAATCTTGCGTGGGAAGAGCACCCCGTTGCGGTTGAAGGGCAGGAAGGCGTTCTCCAACTGGTAGAAGGTCTCGAAGTCGTGGGTGTAGCCAACGCCGATGGTAGGGCCGTGGTAGCCGTTGCACCACGTCACGTAGTAGCGGTCTTCGAGCCACGTCACGCGCGGGTCATAGCGGTGAACGAAGGTTGTGACTTCAGGGTCTTCATTGATAAAGGTGATTGGGTCAGCTTCAATCGTCCAATGGATCGCGTCGGGGCTAAAGCCGCGATGCACGTTCATAATGCGCGCCCGGTCGTCGCAGCGGAAGACACCGGCGAAGCCGCCCTTGAAGGGCACAACGGCGCTGTTGAAAATGCTGTTGGAGGTCGGGGTAGCATCGCGGGGGATGATGGGGTTGGCGCTATAGCGCCAGACGACGTCATGGCTACCAGCAGGGCGATCCTGCCAGGGGATAGTGGGTAGGGCGTCGCCGACGATGGTCGCGGTCGAGGTGGGGCGGAGGGGGCGCGTTGAAGCCATGACAGTTCTCCTTGAACCTGGCTCAGGCGTGGCGACGCTGCGCACGGCAGGGGAACAGGGTGACGCGCCACAGGGTCGCTTTATCAGAACTGTACAGGAGGCTAACGAGAAGCGCAAATACCTGCGTTGTTAGCGATTTCCTCTGAGGCGGTGGCGCGGCGCGTGGGGCGAGCCAGCGGCGCGTAGCTCGCGCAGCAGCTCTCGCCGCGCCTCGAGTTGCTCTGGGACCGGCGCTATCGCCATCGCCGCGTCGCCGTCGAGCGCCCGCTGAGCCTGAATCGTCTGCAAGACCCGATGGCGGCGTCGGTAGACCGCCCGCGCCGCCGCTTCGTTGGGCGCGCTCAAGAACTTGCCGACGGCGGCAATCAGTGGGTCGTCAAGGGCCGCGATCAAGCTGTCCAACTCGTCGAGGCGGTCGCGCATCGCCTCGGCCTCGTCATCATGTCCCTCCGCTTCGAGGGCGTCCGCTACCTCCGCGATAGCCATCGGGAAGATCGGGCGGACCTCGGGCGGTGCGGCCAGGTAGACCGCGAGCAGTTCCGCTGGCGTTTCGGCCAGCAGGAATTGCTCCAGCAGCGCGCCCAGGGTCAGGGTCAGCACCACATCGGGGTGTTTCTGTACGTAGCGAGTGAACTCCCGGTCCAGGGCCTCATTCTCTTGCAGAATCTCAAGCAGGCTGGATGGGCCTGTCACGCCCGCGGCGTGCATCCGTCGCGCTAGCTTGGGTGGGAACATCGATAGGAAGTCGTCCATCAGGATCTCAGCCCCGCAGGTATTTGTTGAACCAGGCGATGGTGCGCGCCCAGGCATCCTGGGCCGCATCAACCTTGAAGCTAGCGCCCGTGTCGTTGAAGAAGGCGTGATTCGCGCCATCGTAGGTCTTGATCTCGTAGGTCTTGCCTGCTGCTTTGAGCTTCTCCTCGAAGGGCGGCACACCAGCGTTGATGCGCTGGTCGTTGCCGGCGTAGATACCCAACAACGCTCCCTTGAGATTGCTGACCTCGTCCAGGTTTTGGGGGCTGCTGCCGTAGTAGGGCACGGCGGCGGCGATATCGGGGTTGCGCAGGGCGAGCAGGATGGTGCGCGCTCCACCCCAACAGTGACCCGTCACGCCGATCTTCTGCCCCTTGACGGCGTCGTGGCCCTTGAGGTAGGTGACGGCGGCGTTGAGGTCGGCGGTGGCCTGCTCATCGGTCACGCGACCGATGGCGGCCGTGGCCTCCTGGGTCGAGGCAAACTGGTCCGTGCCACCCTGGCGGCTGAGCAGGTCGACGGCCAGCGCGACAAAGCCCGCACTGGCATAGCGCCGCGCCAGGTCCTGTTGGTGGGGTGTGAGGCCGCGATTCTCGTGGATGACGATGACGGCCGGATGGGGGCCGGGGCCGCTGGGTCGCGCCAGGTAGCCTTTGACCTGGGCGCCGCCTTCACTTGGGAAGGTTACGGTCTCGGTCTGGATGGTATTGGCGTCGGCGGGCACGGTCCCGAAGGGCGGGACCGTTGGCTGCGCGCCGCCCCCCGGCGATGTCATTGCCGGGGGCGAGCAGGCCGCCAGCAGGGCGGCCGCACCAGCCGCCCCGACCAGGGCGGTGGCGCGACGCAGGAACTCGCGGCGACCAATCGCACCGTGCTCGTACTCATCGATGACATAGGCGATAGGGGGATGGTTGTTACCGTCCAGGCACATGGGCGCAGCCTCCTCGTCTATGCTCACTGGGTGCGGGGCCAAAGTCTACTCGAGGTGACTCGCGCGGGCAAATGCCACGGCGGCATTGAAGGACGGGTAGGGTGAGTCGTGTCCTGTCACTCATGGCCCGCCCACCTTTCAGATGCCCAATGAGGCTCCGAATAACCGGGTTGACGTTCGCAGCGGCTGAAGCTATAGTAGGCCGTCCACCGATGCTGTCACCCTTGTCTTCGCAGACCTGCGGCGCATCGACTGCGCAGGCTCTACTCGCCTGGAAAGGAAGCTATGCATGCCCGACCAAGCTGCCCCTTCACCTGGCCCTGCTGAACATTCGGCTGCCGACCAGGCTCCGCATCCCCACATCAAGATACAGGAACAAGGCCCGTATGTAGTTACCGGCGGCCCTCGATTGACCCAGCGGCTTCGCGTCCTCAACGCCGAGGGAGAAGCCGTCACCTGGCAAGCGGGGCCAGATTGGGAGGTGAAGCGCTCGACGTATCTGCTATGCCGCTGCGGCCACTCGTCCAACAAGCCCTTCTGCGATAGCACCCACAAGACTATCGAATGGGATGGTACACTGACGGCCGACCACGCGCCGACCGACAGCCGACGCCAGGAGTTCGAGGGCGTCGGGATGACCATGACCGACGACGAGACGCTGTGCGCCGGCTATGCCTTCTGCGATCGCTTCGGCAGTGTGTGGCATGAGATCCAGCAGACGGACGATCCCGAAGTGCGCGAACGGCTCAAGGCTCAAATTCAACTCTGCCCCAGCGGTCGCCTCCAATACCTCATCGAGCGCGCCCAGGGGGCGGTGGAGCTGCCCTACGAGCCGACCATTGCCACCATCGTCAATGGCGCCTACTGGGTGCTGGGCGGCATTCCCGTGACCGGCCCCGATGGCTTCACCTATGAGGTGCGCAACCGCCAGCTGCTGTGTCGTTGCGGCCAGTCGCAGAATAAGCCCTTCTGTGACGGCAGCCACTGGCAGATTCGGTTCAAAGCGCCGTGAGGCGATGGCGGCCCTCGACGGCGGTCTCCCCCGCGTCGCTGCCCACCGCTGATAGTTCGCCGGACGTGTGGCGGGCGCCGCTGATCTCGCGCGTGACCGAGAGGCTGTATGTTGGGGCGCTGCCACGCCCCGAGCAGGCCGCTACATTGGCGGCGTTACGGGTGCGGTTGATCATCTCCCTTAGCCTCCAACGCCCGCCATCCGTCTATTATCGCGGTCCGTTTCATGTCGTGCGCCTGACCTGGCCCGACTCGCCCCTGCTCCCGCTGCCGCTCTCGGTGCTGGCTCGCGGCGTACAGGCCGCGCAGCCAGGAGGTGGCTGCGGGGCGGCCCGATCTGGTGCACTGCCGCGCAGGGTGCATCGTAGCGTCGCCGTCGCGGCCTGCATCCTCATCGCCGAAGGCCGATCGGCAAACGAGGCGATGCGCCTGATCAAAGAAGCTCGTCCCGTTGCCGACCCTATGCATGGTACGTTCAACCTCGCATCCGTCGCTTCGCCGCCGGGCCGGGGCTGGAAATTGTCCGCGGCCCGCCGGGCGCGCCCGGAGCGCGCCGCCGACATGGCCGCCGCCGACATGGCCGCCGCGTCGTGCCTCGTGGAGTACGCGCTTCCTGATGCCCGGCCCGGGGTCAGGAAGCGCGCCCGACTCTCTGTCGGCCCAGGCACGATGGTCTGTCGTTGCGGGCCGCCAGCCATTCCCTGCTGGTACAAAGTGGTACATGACGGCAGGCAGAAGGGACTAGACACGCTTGCTGGTTTTTGCTACACTGCGGGAGAACACGCTATTGATGGCCTGGGCCGCGAGGCAGCTACCCGCCGCAGCGAGAATATTTTGATTACCTCCTCACCGCATTCCTATCGCGTCAGCGTCGAGTCGCACCTGTCGCCCGATTGGCTGTCGCTCCCCCATGTGATCGAAGTCGCCATTGGCTATGATGCAGATGGGCGGCCCGTGACGACTCTCGTGCTGGAGGCTGCTTACCAGAACGATCTCATCACGGCGCTCAATGAGCTGCACGGCGTGGGCCTGCCCCTCTTGTCAGTCTGCATAGCGCCCGAGGCCGTGCCGCCGACGGCGGAGGAGAGCGCGGCTTAGCCCCCAATACAATCAGCCAATCTGCTATGGAGGTATCTATCATGTCCAGTCTTTCCGACAAAGCCCAAGAGCAAGCCAGGTCGCTGGCTCCCTGGGCTGGGGGCTTGCCCTGGTGGGGGCTGCTGGTCGAAGGGCTGTTGGCCATCGGTGCGGGGTTCCTGGTGCTGCTCTTTCCTTCCGAGAGCGCGAGAAACGCCGGTATGTTTGGTGTCGCAGCGCTGGGCCTGTGGGGCCTCATGCAATTCTGGTGGCTGTTTCGCCACAAGTTTGAAGAGAACATCGACCAGTGGGCCGCCGCGCGGGGCGGCATTGCCGTGTTCGCGGCGGCCCTATTCTTCCTGATGTTCTACTTCGGCATCTTGGTCGTCAACGTGGGTCTGGTCATCCTCGGTCTGGCCGGTATTATCTGGGGTATCCTGGGCATTCCCATGTTGATCGGCGTCGGTCGAGGTGGTCGGGTGGGCATCACCCTGGATAGCATTGTCTTCGGCCTGGTCGGTGTGGCTGCCCTATACGTGTTGTTCCAGGGGCCAACCGTGATCAGCACCGCCAGCGCTATCATTACCTGGGTGCTTATCATTGGTGGCGTGATCCTGATGCTGATCGCCCTCCTGCGACGGCGCGACGCTGCGCGCGCGCAAGCCCAGCTCCAGGCCGCGCAGCAGACGGCGTCAAAGGCTGTCCTGGCTGCTTCGGCCGCGTCCGCTCAGGCGGGCAAGGCGGGCCAACCGTCGGCTGGTAGCGACGCCAAGCCCAGCTGACGCCATTCGCGACATAACGCCCGACGCGCTGGATCGGAAACCGGATACGCTCAAGGGCAGCGCGCCCAACGATCCGTCGGCCCGACCTGACGCAATTGGCGAGCACAGCAAGAGGCGGGGCGTCCTCGTGACGCCCCGCCTTCTTGCCTGGCGAGCCTCTGCCTAGTCCGCTGGGGCAGGCGGCGACGATGCGACGGGCGGGGCGGGCAGGCTATCCTGGTTGCGCCAATCGCGAGTCTGGATGAACCATTCCTGGGCGTTGAACTCGGTCTCGCCAGGGGCGGGTAGTCGCCGGGTGTAGGTTGCGTCGGGCTGCATCAGGCGCGCCTTGGCGGTGTCCGCCAGGTACGCCGCCAACACCACATCGCGCAGGTAACGCACGTTGGCCGTATCGCGAATGGGGAACAGGATTTCGACGCGGCGGTCGAGGTTGCGGGTGCGCACGTCGGCGCTGCCGAGGTAAACTTCCTCCTGGCCGCCATTGCTGAAGTAGTAGATGCGGCTATGCTCCAGGAAGCGGCCCAGGATGCTGAGGACGCGAATGTTGTCGCTGAGACCGGGCACGCCGGGCCGCAGGGAGCACATGCCGCGCACCAGCAAATCGACCTTGACGCCCGCCTGGGAGGCGCGGTAGAGGAGGTTGATCATCTGCTTGTCGACGAGGGAGTTGGTCTTGAAGATGAGATGCCCCACCTGGCCCTCCTGCTGGCGCTGAATCTCGCGCTCGATGAGAGTGGTGAGTTGGGGACGCATGTTGACGGGGGCGACGACGAAGCGGCAATAGTCGCGCTTGGCCGAGTAGCCGGTCAGATAGTTGAAGAGGTCGGACGCGTCGGCCCCCATCGCCTCGTCATCCGTCAGCAGGCCCAGATCGGTGTAGAGTTGGGCGGTGACGGCGTTATAGTTGCCTGTCGAGAGATGGATGTAGCGGCGCAGATGGTCGCCTTCCTTGCGCACCACCAGGGCAATCTTCGAGTGGGTCTTGAGGCCGACCAGCCCGTAGATGACGTGGACGCCCTCACTCTCCAGTTGTCGCGCCCACTCAATGTTGCTCTCCTCGTCGAAGCGAGCCTTCAGTTCCACTAACACGGCGACCTGCTTGCCGTTGCGCGCCGCATCGAGCAGCGCGCGTACGACAGCCGCATTCCGCCCCACTCGATAGAGGGTCATCTTGATGGCCAACACGTTGGGGTCATGGGCCGCTGTGTCGATCAGTTCGACCACCGGCTCGAAGGAATCGTAGGGGTGGTGGAGCATGATGTCCTGCTGCCGAATGGCGGTGAAGATGTCGGCCTCGTCCTGGACGACTGGCGGAACGGCCGGGGTAAACGGCTGGAACTTCAGGTCGGGGCGGTCGACGCGGGCCAGCGCCATCAGGTCACTCATGCCCAGCGGTGGGTCCAGAGTGTAGATATCGCCGGGGTCGAGGTCCATGTTCTCGACCAGAATCTCGCGGACGTAGCGCGGCATGAAAGGGTCGACGGTCACGCGAACTACCGAGCCGAAGCGCCGCTGGCGGACGCCACGCTCCACGGTATCCAGCAAGTCCTCCGCCTCCAACTCCTGGATGACCATCTCCGCGTCGCGGGTAATGCGGAAGGGGTGAGACTCGACGACCTCCATGCCCGGGAAGAGCATGCCGAGGTTAGCGGCGATGACTTGCTCCAGCCACACGAAGGTATGCTGGGTAGGGCTGGGGTCCAGGGCGGGGACTTCTAGCAGGCGCGGCAGGGTGTTGGGGACCTTAACGCGAGCGAAGCGTTCCACCCCCGCCTGGTCGCGAATCATGATGGCCAGGCTCAAGCTCATGTTGGAGATGTGGGGGAAGGGGCGGCCGGGGTCGTTCGCCAGCGGGGTGAGGACCGGGAAGACGATCTCCTGGAAGAAGGCGTCGGCGGCGATACGTTGCTCCTCATTCAGCTCAGCGTAGGTGAGGATGTGGATGCCAGCGGCATTCAGCGAAGGCAACAAGGCCTGGTAGGCGCGGCGAGTGTTGATCATCAATTGCCAGGCGGCCTCGCGCACGGCCGTGGGGGGGGCGGC
>JAHCIE010000299.1 GCA_026129385.1 Anaerolineae bacterium | reverse complement strand
AACCTCCACGGCGCGGGCGACTTCCACGCCGTCACCGCTGCCCACAACCTGCTCGCGGCGGTCATCGACGCCAGTCGCTTCCACGGCAACCCCCAGAATATCGAGTTGATTGACGTAACATGGCCGCGCGTGCTAGACATGAACGACCGCGCCCTGCGCGAGATCGTCATCGGCCTGGGCGGCAAGCCCAACGGCATCCCCCGCGAGACCCGCTTCGACATCACCTCGGCCTCCGAAGTCATGGCCATTCTCGCCCTGGCCGACGGCCTGATGGACATGCGCGAGCGGCTCGGCAACATCGTCATCGGCCTCAGCCGCGATGGCAAGGCCGTCACCGCCCGCGACCTCAAGGTCCACGGCGCGATGACCGTCCTCCTCAAGGAGGCCATCAAGCCGAACCTGTATCAGACCCTCGAGGGCACGCCCGTCTTCGTCCACGCCGGCCCCTTCGGCAACATCGCCCACGGCAACAACTCCGTGCTCGCCGACAAGATCGCCCTCAAGCTGGCCGACTACGTGGTCACCGAGAGCGGCTTCGCCGCCGACCTGGGCATGGAAAAGTTCATGAACATCAAGTGCCGCAACAGCGGCCTGACCCCCGACGCCGTGGTCCTGGTAGCGACGGTGCGCGCCCTCAAGATGCATGGCGGCGCGGGCCGCATCGTGGCCGGCCGGCCCCTCCCCAAAGAACTGATCGAGGAGAACCTGCCCGCCCTGGAGAAGGGCGCGGCCAACCTGGTCAAGCACATCCAGAACGCTCGCGTGTACGGCGTGCCGGTCGTCGTCGCCGTCAATCGCTTCACCCAGGACACGGCGAAGGAGATCGACCTGGTGCGCGAGATCGTCCAGGGCGTCGGGGCGGAAGGCGCGTTTGTTTCCGACGTGTGGGCCAGGGGCGGCGCCGGCGGCGCCGAGCTGGCCGAGGCCGTCGTGGCTGCCAGCCACAAGCCTAAGAACTTCAAGTTCCTCTATCCCCTCGATATCCCCATCAAGGACAAAATTCACGCCATCGCCACCCAGATGTACGGCGCGGACGGCGTCGAGTATCTGCCCGACGCCGAGCGCGCCATCAAGCGCTTCACGGACCTGGGCTTCGGCCACCTGCCCATCTGCATGGCGAAGTCCCACCTCTCCATCTCCCACGAGCCCTCGTGGAAGGGCGCGCCCTCCGGCTACACCCTCCCTATCCGCGACGTGCGCGCCTCGGTGGGCGCGGGCTTCCTGGTCCCCCTGTGCGGCGAGATGATGACCATGCCCGGCCTCGGCTCCAAGCCCGCCTACATGAGCATCGACATCGACGAGCATGGCGAGACGGTGGGGCTCTTCTGACGAGGGAGTATCGCGCTGAACATAGTCTATTGAAGGCGCGACCAAGGACCACCGACCACTGACCACCGACTACTGCGGAGCCGAGCATGCCCTTCAAGTTTGAGAAGCTCGAGATCTGGCAACTCGTCCTTGAGTACATCGACCTCATCTATGAGATTGCTGCCCAGCTTCCCAAGACCGAGGAGTACAACCTCAAGTCGCAGATTGTGCGGGCGGCCACCTCGATTGCCTTGAACATCGCCGAAGGCTCCACGGGCCAAACGAACGCTGAGCAGGCGCGCTTTCTCAGCATGGCCCAGCGCTCCCTGATCGAGACAGTCGCCTGCCAGCATCTCATCCATCGTCGCCAGCTTCTCGCTGACCCTGAACCGCTCCGCGAGGTATATCGACGCGCCGACGTTCTGGCCGCCAAGATTCAGGGCATGCGGCGCAGCCTTATCGGCGCGCGTGAGCATCTCGCCGAGGAACCAGGCGACTATCTCATCACCGCCACCCTCTACTCCTCCGATCTCGACGCCGATCCTGCCGAAGAACTCGGTGGTCGGTGGTCGGTGGTCGGTGGTCAGCCAACAGCGGAGGACGCATGACCGCACCTACCACGACCAGCAACATCATGGACGGCAAAGCCGTCGCCGCGCAGATTCGCCAGGAGGTCGCCGAGGGCGTCGCCCAGTTCCAGGCCGAGCAAGGCTTCGCCCCCGGCCTGGCCGTGCTGCTCGTCGGCGAGAACCCGGCCAGCGTCACCTACGTCACCAACAAGGCCAAATCCTCGGAGGAAGTTGGCATCCGCTCCGAGGTCTACCGCCTACCGGCCGACGTGTCCGAGGCCGAAGTCATGACCCTCATCGCCCGCCTCAACGCCGACCCGATGGTCCACGGCCTGTTCTGCCAGTTGCCCGTACCCGAACACCTCAACCCCATCAGGATACAGTCGGCCATCGACCCGGCCAAAGACGTAGACGGCCTCAACCCCATCAGCGTGGGCCGACTGTGGATGGGCGAGGAAGCCCTCAATCCCGCCACGCCCCTCGGCATCATCGAGATTCTCAAGCGCTACAACGTCCCGCTCAAGGGCAAGCGCGCCGTCATCGTCGGCCGCAGCACCATCGTCGGCAAGCCCGTCGCCGCGCTGCTACTCCAGGAACACGCCACCGTCACCATCGCCCACTCCCGCACCCAACCCCTCGCCGACGTCACCCGCGAGGCCGACATCCTCGTCGTCGCCATCGGCAAGGCCGAGATGGTCACCGGCGACATGGTCAAACCCGGCGCGACCGTCATCGACGTCGGCATCAACCGCGTCCCCGACGCCAGCAAGAAGAGCGGCTTCCGCCTCGTCGGCGACGTCCACTACGCGAGCGCGGCAGCCGTCGCGGGCCTCATCACCCCCGTGCCCGGCGGCGTTGGCCCGCTGACCATCGCCCTGCTCCTGAGCAACACCCTCACGGCCGCCCGCCGCCAGACGCGGTGAGGAGGAGAGATTGGAGCTTGGAGATTAGGGATTGGGGATTGGGGAAAGCTCTCCCCCTCCGGCTCCCCCCGTCCACGGGGGGCTAGGGGGGTAGGGATGGGGTGAAGGCCGTGGGCGTCGTCGCCCCGCGTCGCCCACGGCGGACTAGCCCGTCGTCACGCCCCCGGCCGCCAGGGCTGGCCCTCGGTCCACTCCTCGATCACGCGCCCGTCCTGGAAGCGGAAGACGTGGATACTGGTGCGCGCCCACGGTTGGCCCGTGGGCGGCGCGCCCATCCACTCGCCCACGTGTGTGCCGCGCCACGTCTCGCGCGTCATCACCCGGTCGCCCTCGGCGATGACATCGTGCACATCGACGCGCATGTCGGGGAAGGCGACGAACAGGGCGCGCAGGAACACCTTCGTGCCGTCGGCGTCGGGGGCCGGGCTGCCGTCCGGCATGTGCATCACATACTCCGGATGGAACAGCTCGTCCACGAAGTCGACGTTACGGCGGTTGACAAGCTCCTCCCAGGAGCGGAGGGCGAGAGTCTTGTTGTGTTGGTGGGTCATTCTGGCTCCAAACGGGCCTCAGCCCGCGTGATCTCGTCGAACGCTGCCCAAATTGCCCCATCGTGCCATCTACCATTGCCTGGATCATTACACCTCTTGTGGCGCATCTAACGCCACAATTATGCCATAGGCGGGGCATTACTTGCCCGCGTCCCCAAAGTACTTCGCCTGCAAATCGTCCAGCGTTCCATCCTGCCGTAACTGTAGCAGCGCCTCGTTAATGGTCTTGCGCAGCGGGCTGCCTGTCGGCAGGACGATGCCGTAGGTCTCCTCCTTGAAGACACCACCCACCACCTGCACCTCGCCCCTGCCCTCGGTATTAGCATAGTAGGCCAGTACCGGCGCATCGTAGACCACCGCCTGCACGTCGCCGCGCTTGAGCAGGGCGTAGGCGTCCTCAATCTTCGCGACAGCCTGATAGTTGATGTTCTGGCCGTCCAGGTACTGGGCCGCCGTCGTGCCCGCTACGGTGGCGACCTTCTTGCCGGGCAGGTCGGCCGGGCTGTTGATGCTGCCGGTCAGCTGCTGGACGGTCATAGCCGTCGTAACGGAGGCCGTGAATTGGGCGATGAGGGCAATGCCGATGAGCCAGAACATGATAGTGACGAGGCGCGGTATCCAACGCCTCGTCATCTTGTCGCCGTACTCGCCGTTGGCGACAATGTTCAGCAGCCACCACAACCCTTCGGCAATGCCCGCGAAGTAGCTCTTGGGGAAGTCATTGGGGCCATTGCGCTCGACCAGCCAGATAACGTGGGACATCACGATGGCGGTGATGATTCCCAGCAGCACGATCTGGCGCAGGGCAGGCGACGTCAGGAAGGGGCGGAAGTCAGGCAAGATCGACTGGCCTTGCGCCTGGGTCATGATCTGCAAGCCCGCGTTGTAGTAGGGGTGGGAAAAGTCGATGACCTGCTCGCGCTGGGGCGTCATGCTGATGGCGGCAATGGCAACGTCGGCGTCGCCCTGCTGAACAGCCTGCAATTGCTCGCTAACCGTCTTCACCTCGACCCACTCGTAGTCCAGCTTGAGATTGCCGGCAACCGCCTTCCACAGGTCGATGCTATAGCCGGTGAACTGGCCCTTGTCCTGCATGACGAAGGGCGAGATGATCTTGGTCGCCACGCGCAGCTTCTTGGCGTCCTGGCGGGCGGGGCCGGCCGCGTGCGCGGACCCAACCGCGGCAACCAGGGTGAGAGCGATGAGGGCGACGACAGTCAACCGGCGCGCCCAGGGATGAAGGGAAAGCGAACGCCACATGAAGCATGGTCTCCTGCTGGGATCGAGCCTGTTGTAGGCAGGGGCCGGACACGCCCGGCGGCGCCGAGGGACGGACAAGGTCGGCTCGGAGAGTCAGGGCTCCTGGGGGACGCTGGCG
>JAHCIE010000298.1 GCA_026129385.1 Anaerolineae bacterium | reverse complement strand
CAGGCCGGGGCCGAGGCGACGGGTCTGTTGGCGGGGACGCCCATTGTCGGCGGCGCGGGCGACCAGGCGGCGGGCGCGGTGGGCAGCGGCATCGTGCGCGAGGGGCTGGTGTCCATCGCCCTGGGCACGTCGGGCGTGGTGTTTGCCGCCTCCGATGCCTACCGCGTCGAGCGCGCGGGGCGGCTACACGCCTTCTGCCACGCCGTGCCCGGCATGTGGCACCTGATGGGCGTCATGCTCTCGGCGGCGGGCAGCTTCCAGTGGTATCGCGACAGCGTGGCCCCCGACCTGAGCTTCGACGACCTGACGGCCGAGGCGGCAGGCGCGCCAGCCGGGGCGGAGGGGCTGCTGTTCCTGCCCTACCTGACCGGCGAGCGCATGCCCTACCCCGACCCCGAGGCGCGAGGCGCGTGGGTGGGCCTGACGGTGCGCCACGGGCGCGGCCACCTGACGCGGGCCGTGCTGGAGGGCGTCGGCTACGGGTTGAAGGACGGCTTCGAGTTGATGCGCGCGGCGGGGCTGGGCGCGGCCGAGCAGGTGCGGGTGTCGGGTGGCGGCGCGAAGAGCGCGCTGTGGCGCGGCATCCTCGCCAGCATCCTCGACGCCAACCTGGCGACGGTCAACACCACCGAAGGCGCGGCCTACGGCGCGGCGCTGCTGGCGGGTGTCGGCGCGGGCGTGTGGCCCGACGTGCGCGCCGCCTGCGCCGCGACCGTGCGCGTCACCGGCGAGAACGCCCCCAACCCGGCCGCCGTCGCCACCTACCGCGCCGCCTACCCCCTCTACCACGACCTGTACGCCGCCCTGTCTCCCACCATGCACGCCCTGGGGGGCTGACGAGCGCCGACCGACGAAGGACCAAGGACCAAGTGGAGACACCTACGGGTCAACCCAGGCGACGAAGAGGGGCGGCTTTCATCCGACTGCTCCTCTTGCGATGCTCAGTCGATGTCTCAGCCACTACTTGCCCGACTCTTCGCCCTTCGGGTATAATCCCCGACTGACAACCTACTCACAACGGATGGCACTTATGCCGCGCAAAGCGAAGACTGTAGCTGAAAAGCGACATTACGCCGTATTGGATGTTCAGTCAGCGAAACAGATAGCCCGTGTCTACGTCGAGAGCTTCAGGCTCGAAAACGTCATCGACTTTGGACTGCCTGAGGTTGACGACCGTTATCATGTGTGGCGTGTACCTCTGCTGAACGTGGCTGATCAGCATCACATCGGCGAGGTCGTCATTGATGCGAGAACCTCTCTGATTCTTCAGAACAAGTCGACATCAGGAGATACGCTTGAAGCCAGACTCCTGGGACGAAATGGCGACCCAGTCAAGAGGCCATCGCCCCAGAGAACAGGGAGTTATCGTCTATCCACTCTCAGAAATACGATCGCCCAAGGCGACTCAGAGGAGATACTTCAGGACTTCCCGTCAGGTTCGATTGATCTAATCTTCACCTCGCCTCCGTACTACAACGCTCGTCCCGATTACACGGACTACGTCACTTACGAAGAATATCTTCTCAAGATGAGGAAGATCATTCAGCTCGGCCATTCGGCCCTTGCTGAGGGTCGGTTCTTCGTCATGAATGTCTCTCCCGTTCTCATCCGCCGGACGAATCGTAACGAGGCCTCCAAGCGAATCGCCGTACCTTTTGACATGCATCGTGTCTTCATCGAAGAAGGATACGACTTTGTGGACGACATCATCTGGCAAAAGCCCGAAGGAGCGGGGTGGGCGACGGGGCGCGGTCGTCGCTTTGCCGCCGATCGAAGCCCACTCCAATACAAGCCTGTACCTGTTACGGAGTACGTGCTTGTATATCGGAAACGAACAGACAAGCTGATCGATTGGAGCATTCGGGCGCACCCGGACCCAGAACTCGTGACAGCATCTCGCATCGGGGATGACTATGAACGAACAAATATCTGGCGGATCAAGCCAAATTACGACAAGCGCCACCCAGCCACGTTTCCGCTTGAGCTTGCAGAGCGGGTCGTGACGTACTACTCCTTCAAAGGAGATGTGGTGCTAGACCCATTTGCTGGCATTGGTACTACAGGTAAAGCGGCGGTCAAGCTGGGCCGACGATTTGTGCTAATTGAGCAAGCACCTGAATATGTGGATGTCATAAGGGATGAAGCGAGACTCTGGCTGGGCAAGGACGCTGCCGATGTTCTGACGATCAACTGCCCACCTATCGATGGATCAACTGTTCTGCTTTAGGCCGCCCCCATGCCACCCTCTACTGAATTGCCCACTTCCCTCAGCGACCTACTGTCCCCTTCTGCCCTGGCTCTCCTGTCGGCTAGTGGTAGCCGGTTGGTGCGCGAGTTAAGTATGGACGTTGTACGTGCCGTGGTGCACGATGTTCTGACGGGCCGAAACCTCCGTGACTCCACCGAAGTGCTGACCCGTCGCAAGATCGCCATGGTGAACCTTGCTATCGTCGAGATGTTCATACGTGGCTATTCGCTCTCGCCCGATTTCGTCACAATGTTGCCGAACATGGCGGTCGAGAGCCTTCAGCGAAGCAGGTCCGAAAAACCCGAGAGATGGTTGGCGCAATGGGTACTGGGCTTAACCGACAAGTCGGTTCAAAACGTACTTCGAGATGATGTCAGGGCGCTGGTAGAATACCGCGACGTCTATATTCGGACTTGTCAGAAGGCCGTAGAAGACACCGCCAGCGAGCGGGGAAGCCTTGCGGGGCAACTCCAGTTGAGTCCAGAGATACGAGCCGAGGTGAACTGGCTCTTTGCGCTGTACTTGACGAATACCGTGGGGGCCAGCACTCTAACGCTTCGTGGCTCGGACAAGTCCACCATCGGCAAGCTCTTCGAAAGACTGGTTCTTGGCTCGCTTTTGAGCATCTTGGGGTTCAAGTTCGGTGGGCTTGATAGGGCAGAGGAACTATCAGGTGTGTTCATCCTATCTTCGCGTGACAAGAACGAGCGTGAAAGCGATGCCACTCTATTCTACGACTTAGGGCAGGCTGTTCGTTTTGATATTGGCTTCATCGGTAGGGGGAATCCCGAGATCATCAAGGACAAGTTGAGCCGGTTCGAACGTGAGAAGAGATTCGAAGGCCGCAAGTGGTACGTTGATACCTTCGTCCTCGCCGACCGCATTCCGGAAAGAGGCGACATCCAAGCGCAGGCTGCCCGTGTTCCGGCTACGCTCATCCAAATGCGCATGGGTTATTGGCCGCAGGAGGTAGCGCGACAGCTCTCTACCTCACTGGGCTACGATCATGTTCTCGTTCACATGCCTCAATCCGAGGTTGGACAGTATATCAGGGATGAACTGGACAAGGTTCCGCTAGAGCAGTTCATAGGTCTGGCAGACGAAGCTGAGTAGCACCTGTCACACGCCGCCCGGTTGCGCCTGCTAGACGAGGGCGGCCACAGGGGGACCGCCCCTACCTCTTACGCTCCACGCTCCACGCTCCACGTTCCGCTACCCGCCCATGGGAATCGCGATCAGGACGATGACGACGCCGATGCCGGCCGTGTACGCGCCGATCTTCCACGGATTCGCGCCCACGTACTGCGCCCACTTGTAGCCAATCCCCACCAGCATGCCACTCGCCAGCAGGTTGGACACCCGCCTTGCCAACCACGGATCGCCAATCAGCAGGAAGGGAATCGCCACCGGCAGCGTCGCCGCGACGGATACGGCAAATATGGCGATGCCCCCTAGCACATCGTCCCGCTTGATGCCGATGGTCGGCACGGACCGGGACTGCGCGTACTGGTACAAGCCGCGAAACAGGTCGTGCCGCTCCGTGTCGCTCCGCGCCGCCAGGACCTCAGTGTCGATTTCGTTGTTGAGCCGCTGCACTGCCTCGCCCGACGCCGTGCTCACCAGCCGCTGCACGCGCTGATGATCGGAACGCTGCGCCAGACTGAGGAGGACATACATCACGCCGTCGATCATCCCCCCGAGGCTGGTTGTCGGTTGGCTTGTGTCACCCACAATGTTCCACTACAATACCCCCAACGCCTTCAGCGCGTCAACCTGCGCCCTTCAACCTGTTACGTCGAACTCTGGCTATGCCCGACCTGCTTCACGAGGCGCGGGAACGCGCCGTCGACATCCTACGCCGCTGCACCACACCGCTAGGCTTCAAAGCCTCGGCGCTGGCGCGCGGCTACCCCCACGTCTGGGCGCGCGACTCGGCCGTCACGGCGCTGGGGGCCGTGGCGTCGGGCGACCCCGAGCTTATTGCTGCCGCCCGCGCTTCCCTCGATACCCTGACGGCGCATCAGTCGAAACTGGGCCTCATCCCCCTCAACGTCGCCGTCGAAACCGGCCAGGTGTCCACCGAGAACGCGGGGGCGGTGGACGCCAACCTGTGGTACATCCTCGCCCAGTGGCTGCTGGTCCAGACCACGGGCGACCACGCGGCGCTGGCCCGCGACTGGCCCGCCGTGCAGCGCGCCCTGCTCTGGCTGCGCTACCAGGACATGAACGAGTGTGGGCTGCTCGAAGTGCCGGAGGCGGGCGACTGGATGGACCTCATGGCCGTCCGCTACAACGTCCTCTACGATAACGTGTTGTGGTACGCCGCGCAGCGGGCGATGTTGGCGATGGAGACGATCACGGGGGACAGCGCGCCGCTGCCCGACCTCGGCGCGGACGCGGTGAGGGAGCGCCTCAACCTGCTATTGTGGGTCGAACGGTGCTGGGAGCCGGTCCACTTCGCCGCGCGGCTGGAGAAGCTCAAGGCGATGCG
>JAHCIE010000297.1 GCA_026129385.1 Anaerolineae bacterium | reverse complement strand
GTGGCTCGCGCGCTTGCTTGAGCACTTCGTAGGCGGCGTCAAGGAAGTTCATTCGGAGGTCCTGTAAAGTGAAACCAACTACGTGTCGCTAGTTCGCGACGAGGGAAGATGGACTTCTTATACCACACGTCGGTCGGCCGGTCAATCGATCATCGCCGATCCAATATATGCGTGCTGGCAAGGGAAGCCTGGGGGGTGAGCATGCCGCCACGAACCTAGAGAACTGGCCAGGGTAGGCACGAAGACCCCAGAGGGCAGGCACGGGGGCCTGCCCCTACGGGTGGGGTGGTGGTTTGTTTGCCCCGCCCTTGCGCCGTATAATGCCGGGCGCGGGACGACGCTCCCGCTATTCCTTGACGGCGAGGTTCTTTCCATGACGGAATACATTCTCCTGGATGGTGATAGCCTGGGTATCGAGCAGGTGGTGGCGGTGGCGCGGGGCGAGGCGCGGGTGGCGCTGTCCGACGCGGCGTGGGCGGCGGTGCGGCGGGCGCGGGCGGCGGTGGAGGCTCTCGTCGCGTCGGACGCGGTGGTCTACGGCGTGACGACGGGTTTCGGCGATTTTAAGAGTGTCCTCATCTCGCGCCAGGATGTGGCGGCGTTGCAGCGTAATCTGGTGCGCTCTCATGCGGTGGGGGTGGGGGTGCGGCTGCCGAGGGATGCGGTGCGTGCGATGATGGTGGTGCGCGCCAACTCGCTGGCGAAGGGGTACTCCGGCGTCCAGGAGGGGACGCTGCGCCTGCTGGTGGAGATGTTGAACCGGGGGGTGCATCCGCTGGTTCCGTCGCGCGGGTCGCTGGGGGCGTCGGGGGACCTGGCGCCGCTGGCCCATATCGCGCTGGCGATGATTGGCGAGGGCGAGGCGGAGCACGACGGCGAGACGCTGGCGGCGGCGGCGGCCCTGGCGCGGGCGGGGCTGAGACCGGCGGCCCTCGATGCGAAGGAGGGGCTGGCGCTGGTCAACGGGACGGCGCTGATGGGCGGGCTGGGCGCGCTGGCGACCTACGCCGCTGAGATCGTGTACCAGACGGCGAACGTGGCGGGCGCGCTGACGCTGGAGGCGCTGGAGGGGTCGCCGCAGGCCTTCGATGACCGCTTGCAGGCGGTGCGGCCCCACCCGCGCCAGATGGAGTGCGCGGCGCATCTGCGGGGGTTGCTCGACGGTAGCGGGTTGGTGCGGCAGGCGGCCGACCCGCATCGGGTGCAGGACCCGTACTCGCTACGCTGCATGCCCCAGGTGCACGGGGCGGTGCACGACTCGATTGCTTACGCGCGCTGGGTGGTGGACATCGAGAACAACTCGGCGACGGATAACCCGCTGCTGTTTTGGGAGGGGGATACGCCGGTGGCGCTGAGCGGCGGCAACTTCCACGGCGAGTTGACGGCGCTGGCGCTGGACTACCTCAAGATGGGGCTGACGGAGTTGGGCAACATTTCGGAGCGACGTATCAACCGCCTGGTGGACCCGCACTCGAATGGGGGGCTGTTGCCGCCGTTTCTCACGGAGCGGGGCGGGCTAAACACGGGTTTCATGCTGGCCCACTATACGGCGGCGGCGCTGGCGTCGGAGAATAAGACACTGGCGCACCCGGCCAGCGCGGACACGATTCCCACCAGCGGCAACACCGAGGACCACGTGAGCATGGGGCCGACGGCGGCGCACCACACGCTGATGACGCTGGATAACGTACAGGGCATCCTGGCGATTGAGTTGCTGTGCGCGGCGCAGGCGGTTGATTACCGGCGGCGGGGCGCGCTGGCCGACGCGCCGCTGGGGCAGGGGACGCGCGGCGCGTATGAGGTGATTCGGCGGCATGTGCCGTTCCTGGTGGAGGATGCGTACCTCGCGCCGCACATCGCGATGCTGAAGGCACTGGTGCAGGCGGGGGCGTTCGGGGACGAGGGGGCGTAGGCGGGTTGTCGGTCGCCGTCGTTTGCCTGTTTGGAGGCGTAGACTAGAATTGGGTGTGATCGTCGAGCAGGGCAGGGTGTTTTATGCAGCCCCTTACGCAAGAGTGGGTTGATACAACGGAGTAATCGGATGGTGAAGCACCTATTACGCGGGCTGGTGATTGTGCCGCTGTTGATGCTGTTGGCGGCCGTGTCGCAGGCGCCCGGTGTGGGCGCGCAGGAGGGGGAGCGACCCTTCAGCTTCCCTTTCGCGGGGCCGCCCGGCCCCAGCACCTGGCTGATGAACCAGCCCTACGGCAATACGACCTTCGCCTACCGCAGCCGCTTCGGCGACTACCGCATGGGCCAGGGTCTCCACTTCGCTGTTGATATCAGCGCCAAGTGTGGGACGCCCGTCCTTGCCATCTACGACGGTACGGTGGCGGTGGTCGACGATGTGTACAAGTACGGCTCGGGGCCGCACAACGTGGTCATCAATCACCCCAACGGTTACGCCTCGCTGTACGGCCACCTGGTCGAGCGGTCGAAGCTGACGGTGGGGACGCCCGTCAGGCGCGGCCAGGTCATCGGCTACTCCGGCGATCCTGATGAGACGTGCTATTCGCGGCCGCATCTGCACCTGGAGATTCGCGACCTGAGCCATCGCCGCGCCTACAACCCGCTGCTGCTGGTGGATGTGGACTGGGATACGCTGGCGCTGTCCAGCCCCTTCGGCCGCACCTTCGAACGCAACCTGGACGACCCGCGGGGGTGGCAGAATCCCTACGACCAGCCGGAGACGGTCTTCGGTGGGCCGGTGGTGAACGACTTCGCCCGCCCCTGGCCGCCGTGATACGATGACTAAAGACGAAGGGCCAATGACCAATCGGAGAGGCTTCATGGGTCATTGGTCCTTCGTTTTTGGTCGGCCTGGCAGGAGATAGCGATGTTACCCCTGGATGCCTCGCCGGCCCGCGCCATCATCCTGCACGCTGATGACGATGTCGCCATTGCCCGTGCGCCGCTGACGGCGGGGCGGCGCATCGATGGCAACGGCGCGGGGACGGTGACGGTGCGTGAGGCGGTTCCCGTCGGGCACAAGGTCGCCTTACGCGCCGTTGGGCAGGGGGAGCCGATTCGCCGCTACGGGCAGATCATCGGCTTTGCCACGGCGGACATTGTCGCCGGTGAGCACGTCCACTCCCACAACCTGGCTGTCGCCAGCTTCGCCCGCGACTACGCTTTCGGCGTGGATGTGCGACCGGTGGCTTTCGTGCCCGAGGCGGAGCGGCGCACCTTCCAGGGCTATCGACGGCCCGACGGCGGGGTGGCGACGCGCAACGTCATTGCGGTCATCGCCACCGTGAATTGCTCGGCGTTCACGACGCGACGCATCGCGGAGCGGGCGCGGGCCGAGCTGCTGCCGCGCTTTCCCCACGTCGATGACATCATCGGCCTGACCCATAAGAGCGGTTGCGGGGCGCGCTACGGCGGCCCCGAGCTGGATCTGTTGCAACGCGCCCTGGCCGGTTTCGCCCGCCACGCCAACGTGGCGGGCTTCGTGCTGGTCAGTCTCGGCTGTGAGATCAACCAGATCAGCTACCTCATCGAGTCGCAGACGCTGTATATGCCGGGCGAGACGCCGTGCTTTCCACCGGCGGTGATGATTCAAGAGGCGGGCGGCGTGGCGGCAACGGTGGAGGCGGGGCTGGCGGCGGTCGCGACGCTGCTGCCCCTGGCCGATGCGGCGCGCCGCACAACGGTTGATGCGTCGCACCTGAGGGTTGCGTTGCAGTGTGGCGGCAGCGACGGCTGGTCGGGGGTGACGGCCAACCCGGCCCTGGGGCACGCCTGCGACCTCATTGTCGCCCAGGGGGGGACGGTGTGCCTGGCGGAGACGCCGGAGATTTACGGCGCGGAGCATATGCTGACGCGGCGGGCGGTATCGCGGGCAGTGGGGGAGAAGCTGGTGGAGCGGATACGCTGGTGGGAGGATTACACGGGCCGCCAGGACATGGCGATGGACAATAACCCGACGCCGGGCAATAAGGCAGGCGGGTTGACGACCATCTACGAGAAGTCGCTGGGGGCCGTGGCGAAGGCGGGTACGACGCCGCTGGTGGAGGTGCTGGAGTACGCGCAGCCTATCACACGGCGGGGCTTCGTGTACATGGACACGCCGGGCTACGACCCGGTATCCTGCACGGGGCAGGTGGCGGGCGGCTGTAACATCGTCGCGTTCACCACGGGGCGCGGTAGCTGCTTCGGCTTCAAGCCTGCGCCGAGCATCAAGATTGCCAGCAATAGCGAGATGTACCGCCGCATGGTGTCCGACATGGATGTGGACGCGGGGCGCATCCTGGATGGGGCGAGCGTGGCGGAGGTGGGCGAGGAGATTCTTGACCTGCTGCTGTGCGTGGCAAGCGGTGAGCCATCCAAGAGCGAGGCGCAGGGCATCGGCGAGGATGAGTTCAATCCGTGGATCATCGGGGCGACGCTGTAGACGACGACCGACCACGGACGACCGACCACCGACCACGGGCCACCGACCACCGACCACGGGCCACGGGCCACGGGCCACGGGCCACGGGCCACGGGCCACCGACCACCGACCACCGACCACGGACGACTGACCACCGACCACGGGCCACGGGCCACGGGCCACGGGCCACCGACCATGCACGCTATCGGCGGCGGGCGGGGCGGGCCAGGCTTCACTCGCCCGGTCTACCCCCGTGCGTCTCACTGTCGAGCCACGCTGCGAGGTCGTCCCAGCCGTAGGCGGCCTCGCGCAGGTCTGCCCCGCCAATGTTGATGCTGGCCTCGCCGACGTAGCGCCCGCCTAGCCGCTCGTAGAAATGGCGAGAG
>JAHCIE010000296.1 GCA_026129385.1 Anaerolineae bacterium | reverse complement strand
CAAGCTGGGCTTCCGGCAAGGGAAAAGTGCCTTCGTACTCGATGGGGTTCTGCGTGGCCAGGACCATGAAAGGCACGTCGAGAGGATAGGTGCGGCCGTCCACCGTCACCTGCCGCTCCTCCATCGCTTCCAGGAGGGCGGACTGGGTCTTGGGGGTGGCGCGGTTGATCTCGTCGCCCAGCACGATCTGGGCGAAAATCGGCCCCTGACGGAACTCAAACTCGCGTTCCTTCTGGTTAAAGATGGACACGCCCGTGATGTCACTCGGCAGCATATCCGGCGTGAACTGGATGCGGCGGAAGGTGCAACCGAGGGAGCGCGCCAACGCCCGCGCCAACATCGTCTTCCCGACGCCCGGTACATCCTCGATCAGCACGTGGCCGCGACACAGCATCGCAATCAGCGCCAGCTGGACTTCGTCATGCTTCCCGACAATCACCCTCTGCACATTGTCGCTTACTCGCTTGGCGATGGTTTGAACCTCTTGCATTAGAAGCGTAAACTCCTTTGAAGCGTCAATCATGGGCAGGCCCCTGCGCTATCCAGGCCGGATGCTGGGGCGCTCGCCCATCGTGTCAATTATAGCCCACTCGCCGCCGACAAACAACGCCTCGCGCGGGTCGCAGTTTCCGCGCCGCCTACATATAATTAGTAATACCACTCGTAATGGGTTGGCCCCATGGTACCAGGTTCCCTCAACGCGGCTCCCTTCGGCCCAGAATCACCTATGGTATAATGCGCCTATGATGTCTTCATCCCCATTGACCGACTACAACCTCGCCTACCTGCTCGACCTCTACGACCGCTACCTGGAGAATCCGGCCGCGGTCGATGCTGCCACGCGCGCCTTCTTCGCCACGTGGACGCCGCCGGGAGAGACCACCGACCACGCAGCCGACGACCAACGACCAGCGACGCCGCCGATCAGCGAGCCACCATCACCGACCACGGTCCGTGCGGCCGCACCGCGCGCGCCGCGCCGCTCGGTAGTCGCTACGCCCAAGCCACCGCGGGCGCGGCCAGCGCCGCGCGCCGAGGCGCCACCCCTGGCCGCACCCGCCCAGACCCCCAGGGAAGAGGAGGCCGCCCGTCAACTGGTAGCCTTCGTCAAGCTGGCCCAGAACATCCGCGCCTTTGGCCACGCCGCTGCCGACCTGGACCCCCTCGGCGCTCCCCGCGAAGGCGATTCGACTCTTAGCCTGGAATATTATGGCCTGACCGAGGATGAACTGCGCACCCTGGACGATGACATCATCGGCGGGCCGGTCACCCGCGAAGCCCGTAACGCTCGCGAGGCGCTGCACGCCCTGCGCCGCGTCTACCAGGGCACGACCGGCCACGAGTACCTACAAATCCGAGTCCAGGAGGAGCGCGATTGGCTACGCGACATGGTGGAGACGGAGCAGTTCTGCCCGCCCCAGGCTCCCATCCACGAGATCGACCTCCTCCACCGCCTGACCCAGGTCGAGGCTTTCGAGCGGTTTCTCGGCCGCACCTTCCCCGGTAAGACACGCTTCTCCATCGAGGGCCTTGACGTCATGGTGCCAATGATGGACGAGCTGATTGGCGCGTCCGCCGACGAAGGCACGCGCTACATCGTGGTCGGCATGGCCCACCGCGGCCGCCTCAACATCCTGGCCCACATCATGGGCAAGTCCTACGCCGATATCCTGGCCGAGTTCCAGGACCTGGGCCGCCACCCCCACGGCGACGCCGCCGACAGCGCGGATGAAGGTTGGTCCGGGGATGTGAAGTATCACCTGGGCGGCGTCTATACCCCGCCCGAGGCGCGCCGCCGCGCGGGCGGGGACCAGGTGGAGATGAAGGTCAAGCTCGTCCCCAACCCCAGCCACCTCGAATTCGTCAACCCCGTCGTCGAGGGCATGGCCCGCGCGGCCCAAACGCGCAACACCCTCCCCGGGACGCCGGTTCTTGATTTCGACGCCGCGCTGCCCATCCTCATCCACGGCGACGCCGCCTTCCCCGGTCAGGGTATCGTCGCCGAAACCCTCAACATGTACCGCCTGCCAGGCTACACCACCGGCGGCACGCTGCACCTCATCGCCAATAACCAGATCGGCTTCACTACCCCCGCCCTGCGCGGCCGCTCGACCACCTACGCCAGCGATCTGGCGAAGGGCTTCCGCGTACCCATCATCCACGTCAATGCCGATGACCCGATCGCCTGCATCGCGGCGGCGCGGCTGGCCCACGCCTACCGCATCAAGTTCCAGAAAGATTTCGTCATTGACCTCATCGGCTATCGCCGTTGGGGCCACAACGAGGGCGACGAGCCAACGTTCACCCAACCCCGCATGTACGAGCGTATCGCCCAGCATCCCACCGTGCGCGCCCTGTGGGCCAGGCAGCTCGTCGAGCGGGGCGTCATTACCGAGGCACGCGCGGACGAGATGCTTCAGGAGGCGATGGACAACCTGCGCCGCGTCTACGACTCGGTCACGTCTCAGCCCTACGAGAGCAGCGAAGCCATCCCCGCGCCACGCCGCGCCGGCCATATCGAGACCGCCGTCGCTGTCGATCGTCTGGCGCGCCTCAACGCCGATCTGACCCGCCTGCCTGATACCTTCCACCTCAACCCCAAGCTCAAGCGGGTGATGGACCGCCGCCATTCAGCCTTCGAGACAGGCGTCGAGGGCGGCATCGACTGGGGGCACGCCGAGGCGTTGGCTTTCGCCAGCATCCTTGCCGATGCCACACCCATTCGCCTCAGCGGCCAGGACGTGGGCCGCGCCACGTTCAGCCAACGCCACGCGGTCCTGCACGACGCCGAAACCGGCGGCCCCTACGTCCCCCTCCAGCACCTGCGCGAGGCGCGGGCCGCCTTTGAGATTCACGACAGCCCCCTGTCCGAGAATGGCGTGATGGGCTTCGAGTACGGCTACACCATGCAATCCCCGGATACCCTGGTACTGTGGGAGGCCCAATACGGCGACTTTGTCAACGGCGCGCAGGTCATCGTCGACCAGTTCATTGCCTCGGCGAAGGTGAAATGGGGTAATACGTCGGGGTTGGTCCTGCTCCTGCCCCACGGTTACGAAGGGGCAGGACCCGAGCACTCCAGCGCGCGCCTGGAACGGTTCCTGGAACTCGCCGCCGAGAACAATCTGCGCATCGCCTACCCCACCACCTCGGCTCAGTACTTCCACCTGCTGCGCCGCCAGGCCGCCCTGCTGCGCAGCGATCCACGTCCCCTGGTCGTAATGACACCCAAGAGCCTGCTACGCCACCCACTGGCCGCCTCAGCCACCGCCGCCTTTAGCCAGGGCGCATTCCAGACGGTCATCGACGACGACACCCACGACCGGGAGCGGATCGAGCGCGTGCTGCTATGCGCCGGTAAGGTTTATGTCGATCTGGCGACCAGCAAGCTCCGTACCGATGCCCACGCTGTCGCGATTGTCCGTGTCGAGCAGATCTACCCCTTCCCCGCCGCCGAGATTCGGGCTATCCTGGACCGCTACCCCAACGTCCACGACGTGGCCTGGGTTCAGGAGGAACCAGCCAACATGGGCGGCTGGCGCTACATGGCTCCCCGCCTGCGCGAGGTCCTCGACGGACTGGGCGATCTCATTCAGCGGCCGCTGCCCCTACGCTACATTGGCCGCCGCGAGCGCGCCAGCCCCGCCGAAGGTTCGGCAGCGTGGCACACCGTCGAGCAACGCCGTATTGTCGAGGCCGCGTTGGCGCCGCTGCCGGCCTCTCAACCCCGTGAGGTGCAGCATGGCGACTGAAATCAAGGTTCCGGCCCTGGGCGAATCCATCGTCGAGGCGACGGTCGGCCATTGGCTCAAGCATGAGGGCGACCCTGTCCGCGCCGGTGAGGCGCTGGTGGAGTTGGAGACGGAGAAGGTGAACCTGGAGGTCGCCGCTGACCAGGACGGCGTCCTGGCGCACATCGCCCGCCGTGAGGGCGAGACTGTCGCCATCGGCGACGTGCTGGGGACGCTGGGGACAACGACCGACCACCGACCACCGACCACGGACAACCGACGACCGACGACCGCGGGTAGTACAATGGCCCCGGCATCTGCAGCGGTGGCCGATGGTCAGCCGTCCGTGGTTGAGTTACCCGACGATACGCGAGCGACGCCGGTAGCCCGCCGGTATGCGGCAGAGCATGGCCTGGACGTGGCCCAGATTCCGGGTAGCGGGCCGGGCGGGCGTGTCACCAAGGAGGATGTGGTTCGCGCGGCAGAGACCGCCGCCCCCGCTCCCCGTAGACGGGGGGAGCCGGAGAGGGGAGCGACGACCGACGACCGACGACCGACGACCGAGAGCGCCCCAACCGTGCCGTCCCCGACGGTGGTCGGTGGTCCCTCGTCAGTAGTCGCACCCACCGAGCGGCCAGAGGAGCGAGTGCGCATGACGCGCCGCCGCCAGACCATCGCCCGCCGACTGGTCGAGGCGCAGCAGACCACGGCCATGCTGACGACCTTCAACGAGATCGACATGGGACCGGTGATGGAGCTACGCAAGCGGCGGCGCGAGTGGTTCCAGCAGCGTTACGGCGTCAAGCTCGGCTTCATGTCCTTTTTCGTCAAGGCCACGGTCGCTGCCCTCAGGGCCTTCCCTGAACTGAACGCGGAGATTCAGCGCGACGAGATCGTCCTCAAGAAGTATTACGACATCGGCATCGCCGTGGGTGCGCCGGGCGGCCTGGTGGTGCCCGTCGTCCGCGACGCCGATCGACAGTCCTTTGCCGAGATCGAGAAGCAGATCGAGGCCTACGGCCAGAAGGCGAC
>JAHCIE010000295.1 GCA_026129385.1 Anaerolineae bacterium | reverse complement strand
CGGCGGGGATGAGGCTGCCTGCCGAGAGCAGGACCACATCGCCGGGGACGAGCTGCTCCACGGGAATGGCCTGGGGCGTCCCATCGCGCAGAGTCGTCGCTTTTCGCGTCAGGCGCGACTGAAGCTCGGCCACGGCGTTGCCCGCCCGGTACTCCTGGTAGAAGGTGATGGCCGCGCTGCCCACGACAATGGCGAGGATGACGGCGGCGTCGGTCCACTCCTGGACGGCGGCTGACACGGTGGCGGCGAAGATGAGGATGAGGACGAGGGGGTTCTTGAACTGGCGCAGGAACAGGCCCAACGCCGTCGTGCGACGGCTGACCTCCAGCGCGTTGGGGCCGACGGTCTTGAGGCGTTGCTGGGCGTCGGCGCTGGTCAGTCCCTGGGGGCTGGAATCGAGCGCCGCCAACAACTGGTCGGCGGGAACGCTCCAGTAGGTGTCGGTCGGAGCGGTCACCGTCGAAACTGGCGCGGGCGGGCGGGGCGGTGGTGAGATACTGGGCTGAGTCACCCCATGCTGGTGCTCCTCGAAGGCGGACTCGATGACGAAGGGCGCTATAGCATAGGACGCGCGGCAGGCTTCTTTCTGACCATGATGGACGTCTCGATCTGGATGCGGGTGCGACCTTGCGCCCAATAGGCGCGGGCCAGGAAGGCCTGTATGCGATCGAGATCGAGGCGGCTCGTGTCGGTACTGATCTCGTAGCCGTCGCGTTCGATGGGATAGTCAGGCATGGGGACTCCGGGGAGACCGAGGACGAAGGACGAAAGACCAAGACATCAGGGCAGGCGGAGAGGCATCCCGCGGCGGACGATCACGGGCGAGCCGTCGGCGACGAAGGCGGAGGTCGGGGCGGCGGCCAGGTAGGCCGCAAACTCGGGGCCGTAGAGGGTGGTCACGTCAGCGTCAAGCTCGGCAGCGGTGGCGCGCCAGACGTTCCAGCGCGGATGCTCCACGCCGTACTCGAGGCTCGTGCCGTCGCGCTGGCGGGCGTAGCCCCAGTAATGCTCGGTGATGAACTCAGCCTCGGAACCGGGGGCGAGGGGCGACGGCTCGCCCTCGACCTCGGCCGCCAGGTGGTTCCAGCGGTCGTTGAGCCGCCACTCGTAGGCGACGCGGCCGCGGTCTGCCGCCGCAGCCGGCAGCGTCACAGTGTGGCGCATGGGTAGGGCCACGTAGTTCTCGTTGTAGACGGCGCGGGCGACCCAGGCCAGGGCAGGCAGCGGTACGATCTCTTTGACGAAGACGACGCCGCGCCGCGCCTCGGTGGGGGTGTCGCGGCGGACGTAGAAGCGCAGGTTGACCTCGTCGAAGTCGGTGTGGAAGGGGACGGGCGCGCCCATCAGTCGCGTGCGCAGGAAGCGGAAGCCGACCATGCTAACCAGGGTTTGCCCCTGCCAGGTGTCGAGGGTCACGCCAACGGGCACGCGCGGCGCGAGGATGGCCGGGTCGACGACGTAGTTGAGCATGACCAGGGCGCGCCACTCGGCGGTCAGGAAGCGGGGGGGCTGGGTCATGGGGCGGTCCTTGAGGGGGTAGAGATTGGAGATTGGGGATAAGAAACTCGGAACAGCGTCCAGGCCCAGACCAGGCTGACGGCCACGGTCGTCACGGCGTAGATAGAGCGGTACAGTGGCAGGCCCAGTACACTGTACAGGGGGAGCGTCCACACAGCGAGCACGACCCAGGTGAAGGCGTTGAGCGCGGCCTGCTCGCGCGGGGTGAGGGCGATTTTGGACGGACCAGGAACGAAGGACGAAGGACCAATGGGTTGATCCCGTTGATCGTTGGTCTTTCGTCCCTGGTCGGCTCCAAGACCCTCACCCCGATCCCCTCCCAGGCGGAGAGGAGGCCAGGCCAGAGTGGGCCGGTAGGCGACCACGACTACGAACAGGAAGGCGAAGACCACGTCCTGTCGCCCGTGATACAGAGCGTACAGGCTCCACATGGTCAGCGCGCCCAGCAGCGTCAGGCGCGTCAATTCGGCATGACGCGCCACAGGGCGGCGCGCGGACCAGCGATACCATGCGACCAGCACGACGATGAGGGCGGCGCTAGAGAGGAGCAGGGCGACGTCGCCGAGCGCGCCCCAGCCGAGGCTGAGCAGGTGTACCGAGTAGTCCTGAGTCTGGGCCAGGATGCGCGTCGACAGGTCCAGGTAGTGGCGGATGATGTCCACAGGGTTGGTGCGCGCGACGAGGGCCACGGCGAGCAGTGCGGCGAGCAGAGTGAGCGCGGCAGCAAGCATGGGCTTCCAGCGCCGCTCCCACAAGCAGATCAGCAGCAAGGGGAAGGCCAGGGTGTACTTGGAGACGGCGACGCCCAGCAGGACGCCCGCCAGCCACGGGCGATGGCCCAGCAGGCGCAGCGCGGCGAGGACACAGGCGGTGATGAGCAGGCTGATCTGACCAAGCTCCAGTGTCTGGCGGGTGGCGATGAGGGCGGCGAATAGGGCCAGGCACAGTGCGCCGGCGAGGGACCCCAGCCGCCCACCGTTGAGGCGCAGCATGAGCCACACGCACCCGACCGCCAGCACGAGATTGGCGACCGCCCACAGCACACTAGCCGCCAGCCACGGCAGCGCGGCCAGGGGCGTCAGCAGCAGCAGCACGGGCGCGGCGCTGGGAACTTTGGTGGCATACGGGTTCTGCCCCTGGAGGAGGAGTCGCCCACCCGCCCACCACTGATCCAGGTCGTTGCCCCAGCGCGGCCCCGTGAAGCCGCCTTCGACATAGCCGCGATAGACGACGTTGCCCAGGGACGCGACGGCAAAGAGAGTGGCGATGCCGAGAATCACGCTCTGGAGCCAGCGGGAGCGGATGCCCAGGAAGGTCACGGTGCGGGGGGACCACTCAGGTGGCATGCCGCAGCCTGAACGCGCTCGGCGAGAAGCAGCAGGGTACTGTGGTTCATGGGCGAACCCACTCCATCGGTTCGGTGTCATCGCCCGGATGTTGAAGCGGCAGCAGCGGGCGATGTATACTTACAGTTTACACCACAAACCTCGAACTCGACACAGGCATCTGCCAGAATCAGGCTGAAGGAGCAGACATGACGGAGCAAAGCGGCCGCATCGCATCCATCAACGTCGCGCCCCACGGCGGCGTGCCGAAGACCGCGGTGGCGAGCGCGGAGATTGCCACCGAGCGGGTGGTGGGCGACAAGCAGAATAACACCCTGAACCACGGCGGGCCTATGCGGGCGGTGTGCCTGTATTCGGCCGAGCGTATCGCGGCCTTGCGGGCGGAGGGCCACCCCATTCTAGCGGGCAGCGTGGGCGAGAACCTGACGCTGAGCGGCGTGGATTGGGCGGTTGTCGCGCCGGGCGGCCGGCTCGTCTTCGACGGTGGGGTAGAGATGGAGGTGACGTCGTACACGACGCCGTGCCAGAAGATCGCGGCGGCCTTCAGCGACGGCGACTCGACGCGCATCCATCAGCAGCTACACCCCGGCTGGAGCCGGGTGTATGCGAAGGTCATCACGCCGGGCGTCGTGCGCCAGGGCGAGCGCCTGAAGCTGGAAGAGGCAGGCCGCTAGAGGCAGGCCCTTACCCCACGTCGGCGCGTCAGGGTTGACATGTTGCGGTCAGGGACGATAATCAATTGAGGGACAGGTGTAGCATCACGCATGGAGAAAATCCGATGGCATCTACTGTTCACGGCATTCATCATGTGACGTGTATCGCGGGGCCGCCCCAGCGCAATGTGGACTTCTACGTGGGTGTGCTGGGGTTACGGCTCGTCAAGCGCAGCGTCAATCAGGACGCGCCGGACACCTATCACCTGTTCTACGCCGACGGCGTGGGCACACCGGGGACCGATATCACCTTCTTCCCGTGGCCGGCAATGGAGCCGGTCCAGCTGGGCATTGGGCTGACGGTGGAGATCCCCTTCGCCGTCCGCCCTGGCAGCCTGGCCTACTGGCAGGACCGGCTCGCCCAGGCAGGCGTCGCCACGGACCCCGTCGAGACCCGCTTCGGCGAGTTGACACTACCCTTTCGCGA
Source organism: Anaerolineae bacterium (assembly GCA_026129385.1). GTDB lineage: Bacteria > Chloroflexota > Anaerolineae > Epilineales > JAHCIE01 > JAHCIE01. The sequence goes on along the minus strand of JAHCIE010000295.1, from coordinate 783 downwards.
CCCCGATGGCCTGGGCCTGGCGCTGACCGAGACAGCCGATGGCCGCGACTGGACGCCGTGGCGCGCGGGGCCAGTGCCCGAGGCGCATCAGCTGCGCGGCATGCACACGGTGCGCCTGTGGGAGCGGCAACTGACGCCGACGGAGATGCTGTTGACCCAGCGCCTCGGCTTCGTGGCGGCGGGTGAGGAAGACGGCTGGCGGCGCTATGCCGTGGACGGCGGTGGATCGGGCAGACTCGTCGATGTGCGCGAGATGCCCGGCGAGCGGCGCGGCCGCTGGGGAACCGGCGGCGTGCATCACGTGGCGTGGCGGACGCACGATGCGGCCGAGGAGATGGCGGTCCGCGAGGGGGTGGCCCAGGGCGGTCTGCGCCCGACCGCGCTGATCGATCGCTTCTGGTTCGAGTCCGTCTACTTCAAGGAGCCGGGCGGAGTGCTGTTCGAGTTGGCGACCGACGGCCCGGGCTTCGACCGCGACGAGGACATGGCCCACCTGGGGGAGACGCTTATCCTGCCACCGTGGCTGGAGCCGCACCGCCGCGACATCGAGGCGGTCTTGCCACCGCTGACGATGCCCACCTGAGCCAGCTTGCAGGAGCGTTTCGATGCCCAACGCCACGCCTGACTCCGCCGAATCCGATTCGGCGCGCACCAAAACTGACTCACCATGAGGAGCCTGCGTTGACCTCTCTTGCTACCGCCATCGCCGACCGCCACGACCAGATGCTCGCTCGTTTGGAGACGTTGGTCAATATCGACTCGGGCACGTACAACAAGCCAGAG
>JAHCIE010000294.1 GCA_026129385.1 Anaerolineae bacterium | reverse complement strand
GCAACGACAATTACGCGATGCGTGTTGGTCCAGTAAGGCCAACACGTAATGAGGGTCAACCGAGCATCGTCGGTCTGGGCCATGTATTCGGCGTTCTCGCGCCGCCTGGCCTCGTTCACCCCTGTCTCCGGCACAATCACCTGCTCGCGAACGATATACCGATAGCGTTGGCCGGTGGCCGTCTCTAGAATGACCTGATCGTCCGGCTTGATGCGCTCCAGCAGGCGAAATACCCGTCCCTGGACGTTGTTGTGGCCCGAGATAACCACGTTGCCCAACTGGCCGGGGTTGACGCTGCCATCGTGGTGGCCGGCGGCATAGTCGGCCGTCTCCCATTCGCGACTCAACACCCCGTTGTGGTCAACGATGTTGAGGCCAACCTGGACCACCTGGCTGTCGACGCCGATGCTAGGGATAAGAACGCGCACGGGCGGCTCCGAGCCAGGCGCCGGCGTGGGGGTCGGCAGCGGCGCGCGCGGGATCGGCGCGGCCAGGGTTGGCGCGCCCGGTGGCAAGTCGAGCGTGGCCTCAGGGGCGGCTAGCGCGGCAGGCGTGGCCGTCGGGGGTGTCGGCGGCGTGGGGGTCGGATACAACTCGCGGAGCAAGGCCGCCCTATCGGGGGCGATGGGGCGCGACGCGGTTCCGACGCGGCGTTCGTAACTAGCCGGATTGGGATTGAGGGTCACAAGCAGGGCGGTCGGCCCCTCTTGCCACAACACAATCCCGCTGAACGCCATCATCAGCAGCCCCAGGATACTCAGCAGGTCACCGGCGATCCCCAGCGGCCGCGAGGATGCGGGCATCCCGCGCTTCATCCACGCTAGCGTCGCCGCAAGAGGCGACCCGCCGCGAAGAGAACCGCGCCAAAGCCACCGGAGAGCAGCAAGAGGTTGAACAGTGACATGAGAGAGCCACCCGTCGAAGGCAGGCGGTCACCGGGGCCGGGCACGGGCAGGCCGGGAATACGGATGGGCGTCGCCGTGGGCGGGTTGAACTGGACTGGCAGCGTCGGGGTGCTGATGGGCGTCACCGTGAACGGCAGCGATGTCGGCGTGATGGTGCGGGTAGCAGGTGAGGTCGCTGTAACAGCTATGGTGGCCGTCGCCGCCTGATTCGATCCCGCCGTCGGTGACGCGACCGCCAGCGTGGGCGAGGGGTAGGCGGTGGTTTGTAACGCCGCGCGGGCGGGTCGCGCCGGCGGGGCGTCTGTCGCCGCCATGACCGCCGCCAGCGTGCCACCCAACGCTGTCACAAACAGGGCAAACGCAAGGCTGATTAGCCAGCGTGACATATCACTCTCTCCTTGATTCGGGACTCGCGTGCGGCGTGCCACTCTCCAAGACGACCCTCAACACACTCAGATACGCCGCTCGGCTCGCGACCACTGACAATGATACCACACGCGCGCCCCACCCGCCAAACGGCGTCACGTCTGCGGCAGCGCGGCCAGAACCCGCTCGGCCACCATGTCCAGGCTACCATCGCCGTCCACCGTGCGGAGTCGGCTCTGCACACGATAGAAATCCAGGACAGGCGTCATCATCTCATTGTAAACGACGAACCGCTCATGGATAACCTCGGGTGTGTCATCCGCGCGATGGACGAGGGCCCCACCACACTTGGGACAGCGAGTGGTCCCCGCTGGCAGCTCGGCGCGCTGATAGCCCGTCTTGCAACCCAGGCACACGACGCGCGAGGCGAGGCGCGCATACGCCACGGCCTCGGGCAACTCGATATGAATCGCCAGGTCGAGGCTCAGCCCTTCCTCGGCCAACATCCCGTCCAGCGCGCGCGCCTGGTCCACGGTGCGTGGGTAGCCGTCAAGGACAAAACCCCGCGCCCTGAGCCGTTGCAGGGCCGCCGCGACAATGTCGTTGACAAGCGCCGATGGGACCAGGTGACCATCGCTCATGAAGTTCTGCGCTTGCTGGCCGAGAGTCGAATGGCGCGCGACTTCCTCGCGCAGAATCTGGCCTGTCGAGAGGTGGGCCAGGCCGTAGTACGCCGCCAGCCGCTCGGCCTGGGTGCTTTTGCCCGACCCTGGCGGCCCCGTGAGAACCAGACGATAGCGGTGGGGTGCAGAAGCGATGCTCATGGTGATTATGCCTGCCAGGTGGGCGCCGAGTCGGCGGCGCTGGCCCCGATCTCGCGCATGGCGGTGTTGACGTGCGGGTAGGCGAACAAGACCACGCCCACGCCAAAGATAGCGCCAGTCAGCGCCCGCAACGCGGGAACACTCTCGCGCCAGCCTGGCAGTTGCGACAGGCCATCGAGGGCGATAGGGACCGCGCAGAGCGCCAGTCCCCACCACGGGATAGGTCGCCAGCGACGACCCGTCGCGCTGTATAGCAGCCCCGTGATCAGGATCGCGAGGTAGATCGCCGTGTCGCGTTGACAGAAGGCCACTTGATAGCCAAGGCCGAGGCTGGCGTCGTAGATGGGATGCCAGAACAGGTCGAGGCCCGTGGTGGCTCCGGTCAGGGGCGCGATCTGGTCAAAGGAGTAGGCCACCGCTGGGCCGCCGAGGAAGAAGGAACGTTGCGGCAACTGGTGGCAGGTAGCATGGAACAGGAGATAGATGAGCCGAGCCGGACCGTCCAGGCCCGCCATCATCAACAGCGGCGCGCTGAAGGCCAGCGCCACGTACATGGCCACGATGCCGTTGAGGAATAGAGTCCAATGGCGCGTCGACCACAGCACCACGTTGTTGACAAACCTGCTAACACTGTCCTCGCGCCGTACAGGCTGATCCGACTCCATAGCGTCCCTCTTTCCATCTCACCGCTTCCCTACCGACTGGCGCCCTCCAACATGTTTCTTGCCGCCGAGTTCGACGGTTCCAGTTCCAGGGCATGGCGCAGGGCCGCCGCCGCCTCGGCCGACCGTCCTAGACCAAGCAGGGCCGCCCCTCGGACATAATGCAGACCCGGCCACGCGGGGTAGCGGCGGAGCGCCTGGTCAGCGTACCCCAGCGCCGCCGCGTAGTCGCCCTCGTCGAGGGCGGCGGCGGCTAGCCAGCCCGGCAGCCACAGCTCGCCCTGGGGCAGGCCCAGCGCGCGGGCCGCCCGCCACGCTGTCAGCGCCGTCGCCGCGTCGCCAGAGGCAAAGGCAAAACTACCCAACCGCGCCCATGCCCATGCATCCGAGGGCGCAGCCCACACATCGTCGACGGCGCGACCATACGCGTGTCCGTACATGGTGGGCGTGTCCCAATCCTGGCCGATGATGGCCGCCACCGCGCTCTCCTGATTGGGGCGGTAGATCGGCACATATGGTCGCCCGGTCGGTATCCAGAGCGCCATGAAATCAGCCTCGCTGACCCACCGATACGGCCCATAGGTCGAGTCATGAACGTAGAAGCCGCGCGCCACCGTGTCGTAGCCAAGCACCAGGCGATAGTGCTCGATGCGCTGGCTGCTCGTCAGCCACTGGTTGACCAGGACCGGCACGTCCGCGGCAAGCAGGCGGCGGAGCAGGTCAGGCGTGCCATTCACCCGTGGCCTGGCGGCCAGTCCTAACTGGCGCACGTAGGTATCCACGCGGCTGGCATCCATCCCGACGCTATCTGGCTCGGGCCGCAAGGCCCACCGCGCTACCTGGGGATCGACATCAATGCCGAAGACGCTAGCGGCCATAGCAACAGCGGTCGGCCCGCAGTTGTTCTGGGTCTGCCAGAAGTGGCGCGCGGGGAGGTAGAGTTGGGGCGGCGACTCTGACGGCCCACCCGCAGCGACGGGCGGCGCCAGGGCCAGCATGAGGATGGCGAGGGCAACAATCAGCAGACGCACGGCGCTCTACCTCGTACCAGGAAGGGCGCAGCTCCCGAAGATGGCAGCCACGCTGCCCTGATTGTGCCCACGCAAGGCGACTTTGTCAAACGTCCCGCTACAGCAGTTCCTGCAAGTAGCGCTCGATCGTCTCGGGGGTCAGCTCGCCGGGATGGATGCGCACCACCCGCCCCTGGCGGTCGATGAGGAAGCTGCGCGGCAGATTCTGTACGCGGTAGGCCAGCGTTACGTCCCCGTTCTGGTCGAGGAGGACGGGGAAGGATAGCCCCAGTTCACGCGCGTAGGCCGCCACCTCGTCCTTGCCCTCGCGGACGTCTACAGCGAGGACGCGGAACCCCTTATCCTTGTGCGCCTGGTACGCGGCCTCAATGACGGGCATCTCAGCGCGGCAGGGTGGGCACCACGTCGCCCAAAAGTTTACCAGTACCACGTCACCCTGGCTATCGGCCAGGTCCACCGTCTCGCCGTCCAGCGTCGTGAGGCGGAACAGAGGGGCTAGCTGGTCGCGCTCGACGGTCAGCGGCCGCCCCGCCGCGACGACGACGCCGCCCTGGTTGCCGCGCCCGCCCAGCCAGACGCCCAGCGCCACGACAGCCACCACCGTCAGCCCGACTAGAGCCAACGTTACCCCACGCCGCCGTGAGCGGGGCGCGCTCATAGGGCGGTCAGCCACGGCGGGGCGAACTGCGCCAGCGTCGCCAGGCGACCGCTGAGCAGCAGGCAGCCGATGAGAACGAGCAGCGTGCCATTCACGGCGGTAATCACACCCATGTACTGCTTGAGATAGCGCAGCCACACGGAGAAGCGGTCGAAGGCGAGGGCCACACCCAGGAAGGGCAGGCCGAGGCCCATCGAGTAGACGGCCAACAGCCCGGCCGCCAGCAGCGTAGTGCGACTCTCGGAGCCAAGTATGAAGATCGCCGCCAGGTTCGGCCCTACGCACGGTGTCCAGCCCGCCCCGAAGATGGCTCCCATGAGCATCGATGGCCAGATGCCGCCGCTG
>JAHCIE010000293.1 GCA_026129385.1 Anaerolineae bacterium | reverse complement strand
CGTCTGGGCGATGCCGCGGCTGCGACCGTATGGCACGAACAGGCCCTGGCTTTGTACCGAGCCGCCGGTGCTGAGCGCGGCGAAGCCTCCGCGCTCAGCAACCTGGGGCATCAGGCTCTGGCGCAAGGGGACTACGACCGCGCCGAGGCGTATCTGGCGGAGAGCCTCTCGCGGTTCCGCGCCCAGGGCAGCGACGGGGATGCCGCAATTGCACTCAATGCTCTGGGGGAGATCGGGCGGCTACGGGGGGACGATCGGCAGTCGATAGACGGCTACGAGGAGAGCCTAAGGCTAGGCCGCCTGACCGGACACCAGGTACTGACGGCCGTCGTCCTGGCTAACCTGGGTTTCATGGCCCTGCGCCAGCAGGCGTATCGGCGCGCCGACGGCTACTTCAGGGAGAGTCTCACGATCAGCCGCGAGATTGGCTACCTCGAGCACTTCGGCATCGGGTTTGTCGGCCTGGCCGGTGTCAGCCTGGGCCAGGGCCAGCCAGATCGGTCCATGCGGCTGGTCGGGGCGGCCGACGCCCTACTGGAAGCGGTTGGACACCCCCTAGAGGCCGCCGACCGTGCCGACTATGACCGGATTGTGGCGGCTGCCCACGATAGCTTGGGAGAGGTGCGCGCCGTCGCGTTACAGGTCGAAGGCCGGGCGATGACGCTGGAGGAGGCGCTGGCCTACGCCGACGGCGGGTGAGTCGCCGATGGGCTAGGGGGCGTCCCAGCCGGGCAGGGTGGCGGCGTATACCAGGCGCTGTAAGGCGGCGTTATCGAAGCCGATGGGGCGATCGGGGTGGCGGCCCTTGACGAGGGCCAGGTGGTAGGCGATAAGCTGGAGTGGGATGACCTGCGCCAGCGGGCTAAGGGCGTCGGGGATGGTCGGGGTGACGACCACCCGCGCGGCGATGTCGCGCCACGCCTCAACGTCCACCTGGGTAACCTGGGCGACGACGTCGGCCCCGTACTCGGCGGCCACGCGTGTCATGTCGCGTGCCCGCGCGCCGCTGCGCTCCGAGGGCGCAATGACGATCAGCGGGTCGCCGCGCTGCAAGGCGAAGATGTGCAGGTGGGCGAACTCTTCAAGCGGATGGGCCTCGGCGCGAGTCTGGCTGGTCTCCTTGAGCTTGGCCTCGCCTTGCAGGGCGGTGGCGTAGGCCGGGCCGCCGCCGATGAAGCTGAAGTGCGTCTTGTCTTGCCAGCGGATGGCGATATCGCGCATGACGTCATCGAGGGCGAGGGCGGCGCGCATGGCGTCGGGGATGGCATCAAGGGCGGCGTGGAGGCGCAGCGCGTCGTCGTCGCTGATAGCGCCCCGCGCTCGCCCCAGGCTGAGGGCGAGGCGGTACAGTACGGCCAGGGCGCTGGTGGTGGTCTGGGTGGGGAAGGACAGGGTTGGCCCGCCGTGTAGGTGGAGCGTGCCGTCGACGACCTCGGTGAGGGGGCTGTCGGGGGTGTTTGTCACGGCGAGAGTGAACGCGCCCGCCTGTCGCGCCAGCCGCGCCGCTTGAACGACCGGCACGGTGCGCCCCGACTGGCTGATGGCGATGACCACGTCGCGGCGGCCGACGGTGGGCGCGACGCCCAGGCAAAACTCCAGGCCTTCGACGGCCGCGGCGGGTAGGCGCGCCCATTCCCAGAAGGCGATGGCCGCGCCGTAGCCGAGGACATGGGGGTCGCCGCAGCCGACCAGGGTTACACGGTCAGCGCGGTGGGCGAGGGCGTAGCCCAGGCCGTCGGCCAGGGGTGTCTCGGCGGCCAGGGTCGCGGCGACGGCGGTGGGTTGCGCGTAGACTTCCTCGATGAAGCGGTAGCGCGGCGCGGGGGACATCAGCCTGTCGCTCCATTGCCCGGCTCGAACAGGCTCCAGACCTGGGAGCGCGTTGGCAGTGGGTTGCCGTCAGGCCGCAATTCGCCAGTGGCGGCGACGGCAGCGATAGCGAGGCGTGCGATGCGTTCGGCGGGCCACTCGGCCAGGTGGCCGTACAGAATCGCGGCATTGAAGGCCTCGGCCGTGCCGACCGTCACGGCGATGGGCGTTGCGGGCGGTGGCACACGAACACGGGCCTGGGGCGTGGCGACGACGCAACCACCCTCGGCCAGGCGTATAGCCACCAGCCGCGCGCCGCTACCCAGCAGCGTATCGACAGCCGACTCGAGGTCGGGCGCGCCGACGCAGCCGGCAGAGGCTGAGTCGAGCAGAATCACGTCGCTGGTCTGGAAAAGGGCCGCCAGCCAGGCCGGGTCGGCGTCTACCGTGCCTGGAATGAAGACGACGCCCTTGCCCGACTGACGCGCGTCGCGGGCGGCTTGCACGAAAGTGTAGGGGTAGCGCGACTGGGCGTACAGCCAGCCCGATACGACGATGGCGCGCGTTTCGTCCAGACGCTCCTCCCAACCGTCGGGGAGTGTGCCGCCCGACGCTGTGCCGAGAACGCCCAGGAAGACATAGCGGCCCGTCCCGTCCACCAGCAGCAGGGTCAGGTCGCTGCCCGCGCCTTCGGGCGTGACGAGGTACTCGACGTCGACGCCTTCGGCCTCAAGCTGCTGACGGGCGGCGTGGCCGTAGGGGTCGTCGCCGACGTAGCCGAGGATGCCTGCTTGCAGACCGAGGCGAGCGAGCATGGTGACGAGGGGCGCGGTGCCGCCGGCGCGGACGAACATGCCGCGCGCCATTTGGTGGTGGCCCGCCTCGAGGGGCAGGCGCTCAATGGGCAGGGTGACATCGACCATCAATCCGGCGAGGCTCAACACGTCTGGCATGGGGTCTCCTTGCAACTGGCGAACGAGTCCATGATAGAGGTTTTCGCCGGGCGGGTCAATGTTGGGTAGCGGCCCAGCCGGTAAGGGGCAGGAGGGTGCGCGCCAGCATGTAGAGGGCCACGGCGATGACGAACCAGGCGAACCACGCGCGCAGCTTGTAGGCGGGGACGCGGTTGGCGAGGCGCACACCGATGACGACGCCTACCGCGCCCAGCGCGACGAAGCGTAGAGTAACGCCCCAGTCGAGGGGGCCTTGCGACAGGTGGCCCAGGAAGCCGCTGGCGCTGTTGAGGGCGATGATGGGCAGCGAGGTCGCCACCGCGCTCGTCATGGATAGGCCGACCAGTAGCACTAGTGCGGGCACGATGAGGAAGCCGCCGCCTACACCCAGGAAGCCTGTCAGCAGGCCAACGCCGAAGCCCGCGCCCAGCGCCGTCCCCCAGTGGGCGACGGGCTTCGACCCGCCCGCGCGCAGGGGCCGCAGCATCATCGTTGCCACTACCAGCATCAGCAACGCGAACAGCACCAAGAGGAGTGTGCCCGGCACGAAGCGGGTGAAGAAGGAGCCGAGATAGGCGCCCACGATGCCCGCCCCGCCGAAGAAGGCGGCCGCCCGCCAGTTGACGTTGCCGCGCCGCGCCTGGAGCGCCGTCCCCAACAGCGCGTTCAGCCCAACCACAGCCAACGATGTGCTCACGGCCGCCTCCGGCGTCATGCCTACGGCGAACACCAGGGCTGGCACGGTCAGAATCGACCCGCCACCGCCGAGCAATCCCAACGACAGGCCGATGGCGATAGCCAGCAGCGACGACACCAGCCACGACACATCCATAGATCGCCTCCACCTTTACTTGGATGCAGCATGGCCGGTGGGGTTACACCGCGTCAGGGAAGGCGTGTAACCGCCTGCTGTCGACCCGCATCTAACCCCGCAGTTAAGTTCGGATAGCCACGCGACGCACAGAAAGAGAGCCAGGGAATGTTATTGAAGCGATTCTATCACGACGGCCTGGCCCAGGCCAGCTATCTGGTTGGTTGCCAGGCCACGGGCGATGCCCTGGTCATCGACGCTAATCGCGACGTGGATCAGTACCTCGAGGCGGCCACCCGCGAGGGCTTGCGCATCACTGCCGTTACCGAGACGCATATCCATGCCGACTACGTGTCCGGCAGTCGCGAGCTGGCTGCCCGCAGCGGCGCACGCCTCTATCTGTCGGCCGAAGGCGCTCCCGAATGGCAGTACGCCTTCGCCAGGGACGCGGGCGCGACGCTGGTTCGCGGTGGCGATACCTTCAAGGTGGGCAACCTGTTGGTAGCGGTGCTGCACACACCCGGCCACACCCCGGAGCATATTAGCTTCATGCTGACCGACACCGCTGCCTCTGATCGACCGATAGGGTTGTTTAGCGGTGACTTCGTTTTCGTCGGCGACGTTGGCCGCCCGGATCTTTTGGAGCGCGCCGCCGGGTACACCGATACCATGGAGGCAGGCGCACGCGATCTGTACCGCTCGCTCGTCCGCTTTGAGACCCTGCCCGACTACCTCCAGGTATGGCCTGCCCACGGCGCGGGCAGCGCGTGCGGCAAGGCGTTGGGGGCGGTCCCCTCGACGACAGTGGGCTACGAGAAACTGGTCAACTGGGCGTTCAAGACGCGCGACGAGGACGACTTCGTGACTCAGGTACTCGATGGGCAGCCTGACCCACCCGCCTACTTTGCCCAGATGAAGCGTATCAACAAAGTGGGGCCTGCCCGACGCCCGACGGTGTTACCCCCGCGCGGCGACCTGGCCGCCCTGCGCGCCAGCCTTGCGGCGGGAACGCCAGTGGTGGACACGCGCCAGGCGTCGGACTTTGCGGCGAGCCATGCGCCGGGCAGCGTCAACATCCCGGCCGGTGGCAGCTTCCTTGGCTGGGCGGGCTGGTTGTTGCCCTACGACCGCCCGTTTACCCTCATTGCCGACGAGACTGCCCTGCCCATGCTGCTCAAGGAGTTGAGCCTGATTGGCCTGGACGCTGTCGCCATGTGGTGGCCGCCTGAC
>JAHCIE010000292.1 GCA_026129385.1 Anaerolineae bacterium | reverse complement strand
CAGCATGGACAAAGACGGCACCAAAGACGGCTACGACCTGGCCCTAACCCAGGCTGTCGCCGACGCTGTCCCCATTCCGGTCATCGCATCGGGTGGCGCAGGCACGCTGGCCCACTTCGCCGAGGCGCTGACCGTTGGCCATGCCGACGCCGCCCTGGCCGCTTCCCTGTTCCACTACCGCGAGTTGAGCATCGGCGAGGTCAAAGCATATCTCGCCCAACAAGGAGTCACCGTCCGATGGACCGAGTAGCGAGTCTCGTGCCGGAGCGGGTCACAGGCGACGTCGCCGCCGACATCAGCGCCTACCTGATCGCGCGCGGCCGCGACGACACCCTACACCACTGCCGCGCCGTAGCCGGGCAGGCGGGGCAAATCGCCCGCCACTTCGGTGGTGATGCCGAGCGCGCCCGCATCGCTGGCTGGCTGCATGACGTGTCGGCCGTCATCTCATATGCCGAGCAGCTTACCCTGGCCAACGAGCTAGGCATCGTGTTGACCCCCGCCGACCGCGCCATCCCCCAGGTGGTCCACGGGCGGCTATCGGCCTGGCTGGGCGAGCGGTTCTTCGGCGTGACGGACCCTCTCATCCTGGACGCGGTGCGCTGCCACACCACGCTACGCTATGGCGCGACCGAGGTAGACAAGACCTTGTTCGTCGCCGACAAAACCGCCCTCGACCCCACCGCCGACTTCCGTCCCGGCTACTATCCGGCCCTGACGGCGGCCCGCGGCGAGTCCCTGGACCGGGCCGCCTTCGTCGTCCTCGACTGGTTCTACCAGGAACGCGAGCGCCTCGGCTGGCGGTTGCACCCCGACTTGCTCGCGGCCCACGCCGACCTGGCCCACCGTCTGGGCGTCGAGCCAGCCGAGTGGGGCGCGGCCGAGGCGCTCGTCCGCTGGGACGCGCAGGGGCTGGCCCCGGCTGTGGTGCAGGACGCAGCGACGGGCGCAGTGCTGACGGTGGCCTACATGGATCGCACCGCGCTGCGGCTAACCCTGGCGACGGGCGAGACCCACTTCTGGAGCCGCAGCCGCCGCGAGATCTGGCACAAGGGGCGCACCAGCGGCCACACCCAGGCCGTCGTCGAGGTGCGCCTCGACTGCGACGGCGACGCATTGCTGGTGCGCGTCTATCCCCACGGCCCCGCGTGCCACACCGGGGCCGACACCTGTTTCTTCACCACGCTCCATGTCGCGCCCGCCACGACGGAGGCAACATGATGGACATGACCTCCCACATACTCGATGACCTGTACCAGCTGATTGCAGACCGGCGGGCAAACCCGCCGCCCGACTCGTATACGGCGAGACTGTTCGCCGATGGGACGAACGAGATCGTCAAGAAGGTGGCCGAGGAGGCGGTAGAAGTGGCGCTCGCCACCAAGGACGCCGACCACGGCCACACCGTCTACGAAATCGGCGACCTGCTCTACCATCTGACAGTGCTCATGGTGGATCAAGGTATCAGCTACGACGAGGTGTGGGCCGAGCTAGCGCGGAGGCACAAATGATACAACGAGCCTTGTTAAGCGTCTCCGACAAGACGGGTCTGGCAGATTTCGCCCGTGGGCTGCACACGGCGGGCGTCACCCTCGTCGCATCCGGCGGGACCGCGGCCGCCCTACGCGCCGCCGACCTGCCCGTGACTGAGGTGTCCGACCTCACCGGCTTCCCCGAAGTATTGGGCGGACGGGTCAAGACGCTGCATCCAGCCATCCATGCCGGGCTACTCGCCCCCCGCGACGTCGACGGACTGGCGGAGCTGGAGCGACTGGGAATCGCCCCCATCGACCTGGTGGTGGTCAACCTGTACCCCTTCGCCCGCACCGTGCGCGGCGGGGCGAGCCTCGCCCAGGCCATCGAGAACATCGACATCGGCGGCGTGGCCCTGCTACGGGCGGCGGCCAAGAACTTCGACGCGGTGACCGTCGTCTGCGACCCCACCGAGTACGCGGCTGTGCTGGCCGAAGTGCAGGCAGGCGGCAACACGACCCTCATGACGCGGCTGCGGCTGGCGCTGGCCGCCTTCGAGCACACGACCCGCTACGACGCCGCCATCACCCGCTACCTGGCGATGCAGGTGGGCACGACCGAGTTGGGAGCGCGGCCGTACCCCCAACCCCCGCATGGGGGGCCAGAGGGCCAGGAGCGCGGCCTCAAGCGCGGCGAGATGACCAGCGGCGACGCGAGTATCGCGCCGGCGACATTGCCGCTGGTGCTGAGCAAGGTGGCCGACCTGCGCTACGGCGAGAATCCCCATCAGCAGGCGGCTTTCTACCGGCTGATGCCCCCCGGCGAAGGCGCGCCTGGCATCGCCGATGCTCGCCAGATGCACGGCCCCGCCCTGAGTTACACCAATCTACTGGACCTCGACACCGCATGGTCGCTGGCCTACGGCTTCGCTAACCCGACCGTCGCCATCATCAAGCACGCCACGCCGTGCGGGGTTGCCAGCGCGGCGCGGCTGGTGGACGCCTACAACCAGGCCTTCGAGGGCGACCCGCTGTCGGCCTTCGGCGGCGTGGTTGCCCTGAACCGCCCGGTGGACCGCGCCACCGCCGAGGCGATGACCGTCAAGACCGACGCCGTCATCGCCCCCGCCTACCACCCCGACGCGCTGGCCCTGCTGACCAGGAAAAAGAACGTGCGCATCCTGCAACTGAGCGCGGCGCCCGAGCCGACGGTTATGATGCACGGTATCCACGGCGGAGTGCTACTGCAAGAGAGCGACAGCCTCGACATCGACTGGCTGACGGAGAAGACGCAGCGCCACCCCACCGAGGTTGAGTGGGAAGGGTTAGTATTCGCCTGGCGCGTGTGCCGAGCCGTCAAGTCCAACGCCATCGTGCTAGCCCAGGGTACACGCACCGTGGGCATCGGCCCCGGCCAGCCCAACCGCGTCGACTCGGTCCGCATCGCCGTTGAGCGGGCGGGCGAGCGGGCGAAAGGCGCAGTTCTCGCCTCGGACGCCTTCTTCCCCTTCCCCGACGGCGTCGAGGTGGCATGTCAGGCGGGGGTCACCGCGTTCATTCAGCCCGGCGGCTCCGTCCGCGACGATGAGGCCGTGGCGATGGCCGACCAGCACGGCGCGGCAATGGTATTCACAGGGATGCGGCACTTCCGGCACTAGCGGGCGTGGGGCGTCAACTCCGCGCTACCGCCACCAGACGGTAGATCACACCGCTATCGTAGCCCGCCGCGTACACCTCACCCGACTCATCCTCCCCAAACGAGGACAGCGTTGTATTCGCCCGTGTAAGCTTCGTCAGCTGCCACGCCCCGCCGGACCCGCGCTGCAAGGCCCACAACTGACCATTGCAGAAATCGCCGAAAAAGTACGCGCCGTACAGGGCTGCCTGCGCGCTGCCCCGATACACGTAGCCGCCAGTCACCGAACAGCCCTCACTGTGGCCGTACTCGGCCACGGGCAGCGTGTATAGCGTGGGGTTACAACTACTGCCCGAGGGGTAGCAGTGCGCCCCCTCCATCGCGCTCCAGCCGTAGTTGACGCCACCCGCCGCGCCCACTGGCTGGAAGTTCACCTCCTCCCACTGACCCTGCCCCACGTCCCCGATGTACAGGTCGCCCGTCAGGCGGTCGAAGGCGAAGCGCCACGGGTTGCGCAGCCCGTAGGCCCAAATCTCGGCGCGCTTTCCCGCCTGCCCCGCAAAGGGATTCCCCACCGGGATGGTGTATCCAGCCCCCCCGCTCACATCGAGACGCAGAATCTTGCCGAGCAGCGTGTTCGTATTCTGGCCATTGCCCTGCGGGTCTCCGCCCGACCCGCCGTCGCCCAGGCCGACGTACAGGTAGCGGTCTGGCCCGAAGGCGAGTTGGCCGCCGTTATGGTTGGGGAAAGGCTGGTCGACGCCCAACAGAATCGCCTCCGTCGCCGGGTTGACGAAGTCCGGGTCATTGGAGACCTGGTAGCGAGCGATGACTGTGTTCCCGTTCAAGTCGATGTAATTGACATAGAAACGCCCGTTGTCCCGATAGCCGGGATCGAACGCCAACCCCAGCAGGCCCTGCTCGAAGCCGCTGGAAAGCACGCGACTCGTAATGTCGAGGAAGGGTCGCCCCACCAGCGCGCCGTTGCGCACGATGCGAATACGTCCCACCTTCTCGATCACGAACAGGCGCCCGCTCCCGTCGGCGGCATTCTCGATACCAATGGGGTCGTCCAGGCCGCCGACGAGCGGCTCCAGGCGTGCGGTTGTCTGAGCTGGGTCGAAGGTTGGGCGCGGCGTACTGGTGGGCGTGGGCGTGATGAGCAGTTCCCCCCGCAAGACAAGCGGCGCATAGACAACACCGACCGGTGTCGGTGTCGCCGTCTCGTCACCCTGACCGTGTACAGCATCGCCACGACTCAGCGCGATGACCATCGTCAGGGCCACAACTACCAGCGCGACGATCAAGACAACGGACTTCCGCATGCAGCCTCCTTGCTCACTCAAGCAGCGACACCTCGCGGCCCGCCGCCGCACTCCGATACAGCCCGTCAAGGATGGCGATCACGTCCAACGACTGTTCGGCGGGCACGGGCGACGGTTTGCCGTTGGCAACGGCATCAGCGAACGCGACACACTCCAGCGCGTGCGGCTCCGCGTCGTCGGCGCGTTCCACCTGAATCGCCAGGTGCTGCTGCGTGGCGTAGTTGCTCGTCAGAATCTCATTGGCGGGCCAGTGGGCCCCGCCGCGATCGCCATATAACCACATCTGCATATCCTCGCCCTCGGTGCGGTGGTGCAGTAACCACGCCACCTCCAAGACCAGAGTCGCGCCGTTGGCAAAGCGCACGAAGGCTGAGGCGAACT
>JAHCIE010000291.1 GCA_026129385.1 Anaerolineae bacterium | reverse complement strand
CGGGCTTCTACATCGGTCGTTCGCCCTTCGTGCCCGGTCGGTTCAGGCTAGATCAAGCAGCAAGGCGGTCGGGTTTGCCACCAGCGCCTTGAGGCGCAACAGGAAGCGCGCGGCCGCCGCCCCGTCCAGGAGGCGGTGGTCATAGCTCAGCGCCAGGGGCAGGATGGGCCGCGCCTCGATGCGCCCGTCGATGACGACGGCGCGGTTCTCGATGCGCCCCAGGCCCAGGATGGCGACCTCTGGCGGGTTGATGATGGGCGTGCCTTGCTGCCCGCCGAAGCTGCCGAAATTGGTGATGGTGAAGGTGCTGCCCGATAACTCCTCACGAGTCAACGACCGCTGCCGCGCGCCTTCGGCCAGCCGCCCTAACTCCATCGCCACCTGGAACAGGGACAGTCGGTCGGCCTGGCGCACGACTGGAACGACCAGCCCCTCGTCGATGGCCGTGGCGACGCCGATGTGGTAGCTGCGCCGCAGCACAATCTCGCCCGCCGCCATGTCGAGGCTGGCGTTGAAGGTTGGGTACTCCCTCAGCGCCTGGACGGTCATCTTGATGAGCAGCGGCAGGTAGGTCAGGTGGACGCCGCGCCGCTCGGCCTCCGGCTGCAACGTCGCTCGCAGCGTCACCAGGGCGGAGGCGTCGGCCTCCTCGAAGCTCGTGACGTGGGGGATGCGCCACGCCTCTTCCATGCGCTCGGCGATGCGACGGCGCAGGCCGTGGAGGGGGACGCGCTCGTCGGGGGGAGATTGGAGCGTGGAGATTGGAGATTGGGCGGCGTGGGGCGCGGCGGGTGGAGCGTAGAGCGGCGCGGAGGCGGCCTCCTCCGGTCCTTCGACCTTCACGCCGTCACTCTCAACCGTTGCGGTGGTCGGTGGTCGGTGGTCGGTGGTCGGCCCCGTCGCGAACGCCCGCACATCCTCTGGCAGGACGCGGCCGACTGGGCCGCTGCCCTGCACCTCGGTCAGGTCGACGCCGAGCTGCAACGCCAACTTGCGCACGGCGGGCGCGGCAAGGACGCGACGGGGAGGAGATTGGAGATTGGGGATCGGAGACTGGGGAGTGGCGATGGGAGATTGCTTCGCATCGTCAGGATATGCCGCTGATGGCTTCCCGCTCTCAACGTGCAACCCGTCACCTGCTGCCCTCTTCCCGCCTTCAACCCCACTCGCTGTCGGTGGTCGGTGGTCGGTGGTCTCTTCAATGACGACAAGTACATCGCCCACCCGCGCCAGTTGACCCACCGGCGCGTGGATGGCGGCAATGCGACCGGCGCGGGGCGACGGCAGGTCGGTCACGGCCTTGTCGGTCTGGACCTCGACGATGGGCTGATCCTGGCCGACCGCGTCGCCCTCCTTGACCAGCCAGCGCACCACCTCCGCCTCGTGGAGGCCCTCGCCGACGTCGGGTAACTTGAACTCAAACACGGTGGCCTCCCTACGGCTCCAGCGTGCGGCGGATGGCGGCCGCGACGCGGGCGGGATTGGGGATGAAGACATCCTCGACGGTGGGGATAGGGAAGGGCATGTCGGGACACGTCACGCGCTCGACGGGCTTGAGCAGTGAGTATAGGCAGCGCTCGTTGATGACGGCGATGACCTCCGCGCCCACGCCACCCGCCCGCGCCGCCTCGTGGACGACCACGGCGCGGCCCGTCTTGCCAACCGACGCCTCAATCGCCGCCTCGTCGAGGGGGGCGATGGTACGCAGGTCGATGACCTCCACCGACGCGCCGTCGCCCTTCTCGATCTCGGCCGCTGCTGCCAGGGCCACGCCGACCATCGCGCCGTAGGCAATGACCGTCACGTCTGTGCCCTCGCGGACGACGTTGGCCTGGCCAAGGGGAATGACATAACGCTCCTCGGGTACATCCTGGCGGAAGGAGCGGTAGAGCTTCATGTGCTCAAGGAACAGCACTGGGTCGGGGTCGTCGACGGCGGCATGGAGCAGCCCTTTGGCGTCGTAAGGCGTCGCGGGGATGACGACCTTGATGCCTTGCAGGTGCATGTAGTAGGCCTCGACGCTGTCGGAATGCATCTCTGGCGTGCGCACGCCCCCGCCAAAGGGGGCACGGATGACCAGGGGGACGGTGTACACGCCGCCGGAACGGTAGCGCAGCCGCGCCGCCTGGGACGCGATCTGATTGAAGGCTATGAAGCTGAAGCCCGCGAACTGAATCTCGGCGACCGGGCGCAGGCCATAGGCGGCCATGCCGACCGCCGTACCCACGATACCGGACTCGGCGAGGGGCGTATCGAAGACACGCTCCTCGCCGAAGCGGGCTTGCAGGCCGTCGGTCACGCGGAACACGCCGCCGTTCTTGCCAACATCCTCACCGAAGATGAGGACGCGGGGATCGCGGGCCAGTTCCTGGCTTAGGGCGTTGTGGATGGCTTCGACCATCGTCCAGCGTGGCATGGCTACTCCCTTCCCAGGTCGCGACGCAGGGCGTCGCGCTGGCTTGCCAGGGCGGGCGGCATGGTCTCGAATACGTTGTCGAACAAGACGAGGGGGTCTTGCGGTGGCAGGGCTTCCAGGGTATCGACCATGGTCTGAATCTCGGCGCGCACCCCGTCGTGGAGGTGGGTATCCTCGGCCTGGTTCAGGAGACTCTGGCCTATCAGGTAGGCGCGCAGGCGGGGGATAGGATCGCGCGCCACCCACTCGGCCAGTTCCTCTTCGGGGCGGTACTTCTTGGGGTCGTCGGCGGTGGTATGCGCCCCCAGGCGGTAGGTCTGCGCCTCGACGAGGGTTGGCCCCTCGCCTGCCCTGGCCCTTGCCACGGCCTCCGCGACGACTTTGTAGACGGCCAGCACGTCGTTGCCGTCAACGACTACACCCGGCATACCGAACCCCGCTGCGCGGTCGGCGATGGCGTGGGCCGCTGTTTGCCGGCTACGCGGCATGGAGATGGCCCAGCCGTTGTTTTGAACGACGAAGACGACCGGGGCCTTGAAGACACCGGCGAAATTGAGGGCCTCGTTGAAGTCACCCTCGCTGGTCGCGCCGTCGCCGCACACGCCGAGGACGACGTTCGGCTTGCGCTCGTATTTGATACCCATGGCAACGCCGACGGCATGCAACATTTGCGTGCCGAGGACGATCTGGTAGGGGAGGCAGTTGGCCTGCCGAGGGTATATGCCGACCTCACCGCGATGAACCTGGGCGATGGTAAGCGGTAGAACGCCGCGCATCATGTAGGCGAGAACCTCGCGGTAGGAGGCGACAATCCAGTCGTCGGGGGCGAGGGGCAGGGCCAGGCCGACGGCGGTGGCCTCCTGGCCGTTGAGAGGGGCGAACGTTCCCATGCGACCCTGGCGTTGCAGGGCAATCATGCGGTCGGAGAACTGGCGGCCAAAGACCATCCAGCGATAGGCGGCAAGCAGGCGATCGGGAGCGAGGTCAGGCGGCGTATCGACAAGCTTACCGTCGGGTGCAAGAACCTGATACACTCGGTCAACCGCGATGGACAACATAAGTTGACCCTCTCCTTCAAAGGTCGTACATCCTTGTACGTGCTCGATATTGTAGTCAGCGGGGCGGTCGGGTGTCGGAGCGTGGTCCGTGTCAACGCAAAGTCATGAAATTATAGCGTGAATCGCAGCAATCGACAAAGGGGTTACAAGGAGGGCGCCTGGCCGTAGTGTATGGGGGGGGCTACGCCGCTCGGACCGCTACCAGCGTCAGGTCGTCAGCCTGGGGGGTGTCGCTCCGGTAACGGTCCAGGGCGGCGACGATGCTATCGCACACCGCCTGGGCCGACAATCCTGCCAGGCTGCTGATGAGCGCCTGGAGTCTGTCGTTGCCGTAGCGCGCCTGATGGTCGTCGAGGGTGTCGGGCGCGCCATCGCTGTGGAGGAGGAGCAGGCCGCCCGGTGGAAGGGTGAGGGATTGCTCGACCAGGGCCGGCGTGTCCAGAACACCCAGCGGCTGACCAAGGGCCATCGCCTGGGGCTGGAACACGCCACCCGTGTCGTACAGGAGGGGCATCTCGTGCCCGGCGCGCACATAGGTGAAGCGCCGCGTTGCCGGGTCGAGGATGCCGTACAGGAGGGTGACGAACAGGCCAGATTGGTTCGTTTCCTGAAGATAGCGGTTGATGGCGCGCGTCGTCTGGAGGGGTGAGCGGCCGTGCCCGGCCTCTGGCCGCAGCAGGCTGCGGGTCAGTCCCATGACCAGGGCGGCGGGCACGCCCTTGCCCGCCACGTCGCCGACGACAATGCCCAGCTTCCCCCGCGCCAGGGGGATGAAGTCGTAGAAGTCCCCGCCGACGGCGCGGGCCGGCTCTATGCGCAATCCGAAGTCGAAGCCGGGCACGCGGGGCAGGTGGCGGGGCAGGATGGCGCGCTGGATGTCCCTGGCGACGGCCAACTCGTGCTCGATGACCTGCTTCTCGACGATCTCGGCCTGGGCAGCCTTCAACTCTTCCAGGGTGCGGGCCAGGGCCTGATTCTTGGCCCGCAGGTCGCGGATGGTGGCATTGTCCGAGTCGCGCAGGCGGCGGCTGAGCTCGCGCGCCATCTCGTAGAACAGGACCGGGTTGCGTCGCATCAGGTGGTCGAAGTCGATGGGGCCCAGCTCCATGACGGTCGTCGGCACTCGGTCGCGGATACTGGCCGAGCGCGGCTGGCCGGGGTTGAGCAGGCTCATCTCGCCGACGATCTCGCCCGCCCCGGCTACCGCCAGCAGCCGCTCCTCGCTGGTGCCCAGGGCCTTGAGGATGTCCAGCTCGCCCTCAACAATCAGGAAGGCGACATCGCCCGGCTGCCCCTCCACGAGCAACACCGCTCCGGCCAGCAGCGGCCGCCGGGGCAGCGTTTGCCGCA
>JAHCIE010000290.1 GCA_026129385.1 Anaerolineae bacterium | reverse complement strand
AGCGGCTACCGTCGACCGCTTTCGCTACCTCGCCGCGCGCGGTTTGGTCGACGCGGGCGGCCTCACCGGATGACCCCATCGCTGCACAGCTCGACTATCTGCTCCTCGCTGTAGCCCAACTCGACCAGCACCTCAGCGGTATGCTCGCCCAGCAGCGGCGGCGGGCGGCGCACGGCGGTGGGCGTGGCTGACAGGCGCAGTGGCGAGTTGACCAGGCGCACCTCCCCCGCGGTTGGGTGCGGTACAGCCACGACCATATTGCGGGCCACGGCCGAGGGGTGGGCCAGGGCCTCGCCGACGGTGTTGACCTTGCCAGCCGGGATCCCCGCGTGCTGAAACCTGTCCAGCCAGTCGGCGGTGGGTCGGGCGACGAGGGCGGCCTGCACGAGGGGGATGAGGGTCTCGCGGTAGGTAACGCGGGCCGGGTTGGTGGCGAAGCGCGAGTCGTCGGCCCACTCAGCGTGGCCGAGGAGCAATGCCAGGCGGCGAAACTGGCCGTCGTTGCCCACCGCCAGGACGAGATGGCTGTCGGCGGTGGCGAAGCTCTCGTAGGGAACCAGGGAGGCGTGGGCGTTGCCGTAGCGCCGTGCCGCTTTCCCCGTGACCAGGGCGCTGCTGCCGACGTTGGCGAGCCAGGCCAGGTGGGTGTCCAGCAGGCTGATGTCGATGTGCTGCCCCTGGCCCGTGCGCTCGCGGTGCAGCAAGGCGGCGAGAACGGCGTTGGCAGCCAGCATGCCCGTCGTGATGTCGGCGATGGCGACGCCAACCTTGTAGGGTGGACCGTCGGTGGGGCCGGTGATGGACATGACGCCGCCCTCGGCCTGGATGACGAGGTCGTAGCCGGGGCGGTCGGCCCACGGCCCTGTCTGGCCGTAGCCTGTCAGCGACAGGTAGACGAGGCCGGGGTTGACCTCGCACAGGGCGGCGTAGTCAAGGCCCCACGCAGCGAGCGCGCCGACCTTGAAGTTCTCGGCCAGCACGTCGGCGCGCGCAGCCATCTGGCGGGCAATGCGCTGTCCCGCGTCGGTCTTCAGGTTTAGGACGATGCCGCGCTTGTTACGATTGGCGGCCAGATAGTACGCGCTCTCGCCGCCCACGAAAGGCGGCCCCCAGGCGCGAGAGTCGTCGCCGTCCAGGGACTCGACCTTCACCACGTCCGCGCCCAGGTCGCCCAGTAGCATCGTGCAGTACGGACCGGCCAGGACGCGGGTCAGATCAAGGACACGGATGCCAGCCAGCGGCCCCATCGCCTCTCCCCTACTTGATGTCGGGGCCTTTGCTCCAGTCGTAGCCAATGCTTGGGTCATCGTGGGGGATGCGGCCTTCGTCCTCAGGGTTGTAGACGTTGGAGGTCACGTAGAACAGGTAGCTGACACCACCAAGCACCTTGGAGCCGTGGGCCACCCCCGGCGGTATCCTCACCACTTTGTGTCCATAGTCGGGGCCGAGGATGAACTCCTGGGTCTCACGATAGGTGGATGAGGTGGGCCGCATGTCGTGCAGCACGAGCTTGACGACGCCGATGGGCACGTACCACCAGTCCACCTGCCGCTGGTGGATGTGCCACGCTTTGGCGCTGCCGGGATTCATGACGGCCACGCTCAGCTGTCCGAAGCCCTCAGTGAAGAACGGGTCCGTCACGCGGATAATCTCGCGAAAGACCTGGCGCTCGTCGCCGTGGGAAACCAACTCCTTGACCTCGATACCCTGGATCATAGCCTTGCCCCCCATATGAGATGCGCTTATTGTAGCCATAACTATCACGGCAGGGCAACTGTGGGAAGGACCGAGGACGAAAGACCAGGAATCACCAGGCTATTTTCCGTGGTCCGTGGTCCGTGGTCCGTGGTCGGCGAAGCCCCGCCACCCCAGCAGCCACACGCGCGGTCGAATCCACTCCCACGCGCTGCGGGCGCGCTCAGCTGTGCCAGGGTCAGGCTCGGCGTTGCCGTAGGTTGTGGCCGTGTAGGCCTCGCCCAGAGTCGTGAGCGGTTTCTCGACGCCGCGCCCCGCCAGCCGCCACGGGCCGACCTCGACCTCGCGCCTCGCTAGATCATGCCCCAGGTCGGCGGCATACTCTAGCGGCGTCTGCCCTACCTGCGGGCCGTGGCCGAGACGCTCGGCGCGGGCCACGACCCGCTCCCAAATCGTCCGCACCTGCGACGACGCGGGCAACGCCAGGAAGCGCCGCCGCTGGACAGCGCGAAAGAGCGCCACACCACCTGCCACGACAAGCCCCAGCGCAGCCAGCCCCGCCAGGAACGGCAGCCAGCGAGCCAGACCCGACGCCGGCGCGGCTACGGGCACACCCGCTATCAAGGGCGCGTCGGCTTCGGGGCGGGTGATGGAGGGGCGGCCCGGCGTCGGCTCGAACTCCACCCAGCCGATGCCGGAGAAGAACACCTCCGGCCAGGCGTGGGCCTCTTGCCCCGTCACCACGTAGCCGCCCACCCGCACGTCGTAGGCGCCGTTGATGTAGCCCGTCGCTAAGCGAGCGGGGATGCCCAGCGAGCGCAGCATCACCACCATCGTCGTGGCGATCGGGTCGCAGTAGCCGCGCTGGGCGTCGAATAGGGTGTAGTCGGCCACGTCGCGGCCCGGCGGGGCGGCGGGAGTCGTCAGATCGTAGGGCAGCGCCCGCAGGTAGGTCTCGATGGCGTGAGCCTTGTCGTAGGCGGTGGGAGCGTCGGCCGTCAGCTGCGCCGCCAGGGCCGCCACGCGTTCCGGGACGCTACGCGGCAGGGCCAGATAGCGGTCGTCGGCCACGGCGGCGGCGGCTCGCAGTTGAGCGGGGCTGGCCTGGGGCGGCTGCGAGACGACGGTGTACTGGCGGTTGGTCAGCCAGATGCCTACCAGGTCGCCGGAGCTGCGTTCCAGGCGGGTGTGTGGCTGGTCGACGGCCAGGGGCGCGTTGGCGGCAAGGGGCCCCGTCCTCTCCGCCAGGTTGTAGCGCTGGACGAGAGCCGCGCCCACGGGTAGGGAGGCAGCCACATCCTCGACATTGCCCGCAGCCACCGAGCGCGTCTCCCAGGGTGTGTTGTTCCAGCCGCGCCCGGTGTAGATGTCCCAGGTGTCGAGCCGCCAGTAGCGATTGGCGGGCGTCGGCCCTTCAGGGAACGGCGGCGGGTCGTTGGTGCGCACCTGGAAGACGGTCTCGGCGCTGAGTTCAGCGGGGCCGCTGATGACGCGACTGAAGGGTAGCTCGTCGACGGGGGTAGCCGCGCCGAACAGGCCGGGCACGGGCGGCCGCTGGATAGGACCAAAGACGCGCCTGGCGAGCATGCCCGCTGCTTCGCGGGGCGTCTCGAAGGCCTGCCATGCGGCGCGGGCCGGGCCGTACAGGATGGGTAGCGGCGTCGCCCACGCCATCAGTGGAATGACAAGAATGACCAGCGCGGTGGCGAAGTTCAGGTCAAGGTGAATCTCGTCCGAGTAGTCGACGCCGGCCGCCTCCCAGTCGCGGACCAGGGACAGGTATCGCGCCTGGGCCAATAGGCCGATGCTCGCCGCCAGGAAGAGGACAAACATGGGGCCAACGCGGGGAGCGAAAATAGTATGGCTGACCATCAGGACGGCGGTTGGGGCCAGGGCCATGACCGCGCTGCGCCAATGGCGGAAGGCCCAGCCTGCCCACAGTGCGGTCAGAGTCAATACCAATGTCGTCAGCCACAGGATAGGGCGCGTCTCAAACGTCTCGCCGCCAACCCGCGCGGCTTGCCCCCACGCGGTTAACTGCGCTGTGAAGTCGGCCAGCGCCGTTCCCGATACACGCAGCGGACCCAGGAGCGGCCCCTCCCCAACTCGCCCGCCTAGCAGCCAGGCCGGCGTGGCGGTGACGGCCTCCGTGAGCGCGCTCAAGCGCGGGACGCTGCCTGCGACGCTGAGCGTGACGAGGACAGTCAGAACTAAGGCCGCGATGGCAAGGGCGCGCCCAGGGCGAGCGCGGTTTGCCATCTTGAGTCCGACAATCAGCCCCAGCAGCGACCACGGCCACAGGCTGTCAGCGCCCGGCAGCCAGGTAGCGATGCCAATCGCCAGCGGCAGCGACAGGACGGCAGCCGCGAGGAGTAGCCCCACCACCCAACCCTCAGCCGGTCGTATCCAGCGCCTGGTGCGCCGCCATACTGTGTCCATCGCTAACACCTACCCTGCCGGCCCTGAGACAGCTTCGTATAGCCCTTCTCCCAGTCAAAGCCACCAATTCCCACACCACTTAATAGGCGTGGGTGGCTACACGAAGAATCACCTACTCACCAGTGATTCGCGAACGATGACGCGGCCCGTCGCGCCAACAATATAGTCTACGTGGCCCTGGCGGCGGCCCTGTTGTATCAGGTCGAAGCGATAGCCCTTCTCGACTCGCGTCAGCGACACGCCCATCTCGGCCAAGCGCTGGGCCAGGGCTAGTACCGCACCCGCCCCCTCCGGTGCTTGCCCAAAGCTGCCACGGTCGACAAGGACGACATGTACCGCCAGGCCCTGCCCCTGCAATGCTGCCAGCGCACCCAGCCACGCCGCGTCCACAGCGGGTGTGACGGCCACCAACGTCAGCCCCCGGCCGAAAGCCGACGCGCTGTGCCCCAGAAAGTCCCCCAGCGACAGGTCACCGCCGGTCTGAGCCAGGGCCAGGGCGCGCAGGATACGGAACATGTGCTCACTGCCACGACTGGGCGGGATGAGCGTCGGCGTCTCCCCGGAGAAGGCCAGACCAACAGCCCGCCCTTCGGCGAGCATGGCATTCACCAGCGACGCGGCGAAGATGACCGCATACTCCTCAGTAGACTCCTCGTCGCTACCTGCCTGGACACGCCGGTCCAGGTCCAGCAGAATCC
>JAHCIE010000029.1 GCA_026129385.1 Anaerolineae bacterium | reverse complement strand
GTCTTCACCTGGGGGGCGCGGCGCCTGTCGGCCGACGCACTGGACGCTCCCCCGACCGTCATGGTCGCTGCGACGGCGCTCGACGCTTATGTGATTGCCCCTGGCGATGCGGACACCAACGGAGGAGGTGCAGGATGAGTCTGAATAAGATGCCCCTGTGGCGATGGAGTGATCTAGCGTCGGCCATGAATATGCCGGACCGGGATCAGGTGCGCACCGAGACCGAGACCGAGTGTCGCGGGCGCATCGCGATAGTGGGCCTGGTGGGGGTGGGTAAGTCGATGCTGTACAACCGGTTGCGCGGGTGGGCCGTCTCGCCGGTTGGCATCGCATCGCCGATGGGGCAGGAGGACCTGGGGGTCTTCCGGCTCGTCGACCTGAGTGACGACGGCCCGCTCCCGACTGGGGCGTTCGTCGCCCACGACCTCGGCGAAGAGCCGGTGGGGGGTGACCTGACCATCTTCGTCCTCGACGCCTCGGCCGGGGTGCGACCGGAGGAGTACGCCTGGCTGAGCACGCTGCTCGCCTCGGGACGGCCCCTGCTGGCAGTTCTCAACAAGATGGACCTGGTGGCTAGCCACACGGCAGAGGTGCAGCGGGCGGTGGAAAACCGCATCGGGATGCGCGTCGTGCCCGTGTCGGCGGCCCGCGACGCCGACGTTGCCACCACCCTGCTCCACGCCATGCTGCGCGCCAGTCCGGACATCGCCGTCGCCCTGGGGCGCGACGTGCCGGCGGTGCGGCAGGCGGCGGCGCGTTCGGTCATCTGGCGCGCGACGTTGTGGTCGACGCTGGCCGGCATGGCCCCCATCCCCATGCTCGACTTTGCCGTCCAGGTGGGAACGCAGCAACGCATGCTGATGCGGGTGGGGGCCATGTACGGCGAGATGCTGGGCGATGCGCGGGACGTGATTGGCCCCTTGACGGGCGTCATGACCGTCCGCCTGGTGACCCTGGCCGCCCTGAAGTTCATTCCGGTCATCGGCTGGATTGTGAGCGGCGTGATGAGCGGCGTGACAACATGGGGCATTGGCTGGGGGCTGGTGATGCACTACGAGGGTCGGCTGGATGCGCTGGCCGCCTCGGCCGCCGCCCAGGCGCAGCGGCTGCATCCCTCGCCCCATCTCACGCCGCCGCCCCGCCTGGAGGACTGGCTCGTGGCAACGTTGCGGCAGGGCTGGCAGAGATTGATGGGATGATTGGGACGGCAGGCAATCCTCTCGACCAACGAGGAGGCAGGCTATGTGGCAGAGATGGCTGCGGCGCGTCGCCGCGCGTGCCGAGATAGAAGCCGTGACGACAACGGAAGCGGGAGCCACGCCGCCAGAGCTGGTGTCTCCGCCGCGCCGGGAGGGGCGTCGATCGGCGCGACCGCATCATCCCGTCTTTAACGAGGCGGCCTTCAGGCAGGCCTGGCGCGCGGTGAAGGCGAATGGCGGCGGTCCCGGCACGGACGGGGTGGACATCGCCCGCTTCGAGGCGGACTGGCAGGCGAACATTGGGCGGCTACTGCGCGAGATTCACCAGGGGACGTACCGCCCGCAACGGGTCAATCGGGTGCTCATCCCGAAGCGCGACGACGGCCTGCGTCCCCTGGCAATCTGGGCGCTGCGCGACCGGGTGGCACAGCGGGCGGTCCACAACTGGCTGGAGCCGCACTTCGAGAGTCAATTCCTGGCGTGCAGCCACGGCTTTCGGCCGGGGCGATCGGTGGAGACGGCCGTGGCGGCAGTGCTCCAGGCGCGCGACGCGGACCTGCGCTACGTGGTCGATGCCGACATCAAGGACTGCTTCGACAGTATCGACGGTGAGCTATTGATGATGAAGCTGCGGAGCCGGGTCAACGACCGCAAGACGCTGCAGGTCATCGAGCTATGGTTACGGGCGGGGATTCTGAACGCGGATGGCCGGGTGCGGGCGGCGGGGGCAGCGCAGGGGGGCGTGCTGTCGCCGCTGCTGAGCAACATCTACCTGCACGACTTCGACCTCGCCGTGCAGAAGCGAAAGATGCGCCTGGTGCGCTATGCTGATGACTTCGTGATCCTATGCCAGCGAGAGCAGGATGCCCAGGCGGCCCTGAAGGTGGCGGAACAGGCGCTGGCGCGCCTCAAGCTGGAGATTCAGCCCACCAAGACGCGCATCGCCAGCTTCGACCAGGGTTTCAAGTTCCTGGGCTTCTTCTTCATTCGAGATGAGCATTATCGACTCTAGGGGGCGACTCATGACAACGGT
Organism: Anaerolineae bacterium; assembly: GCA_026129385.1. Lineage (GTDB taxonomy): Bacteria > Chloroflexota > Anaerolineae > Epilineales > JAHCIE01 > JAHCIE01. Next base: position 15,782 of record JAHCIE010000029.1, on the reverse strand, counting down.
ATACGTGCGCGAGCAGGGCGCGGTGGTGCGCAAGCGCGGCGAGAAGCTGGTCATCACCAAGGAGGACCGCGAGGTAGACAGCATCCCGCTGGTGAACCTGGACCAGGTGGCGCTGGTGGGTAACGTGCAACTGACGACACCGGCGGCGGCTCTTCTGCTGGGGCAGGACGTGGATGTGGTGTTTTTCTCTCAGTACTTCAAGTATCGCGGGCGATTGGTGGGTATCGGCTCCAAGAACGCCGCGCTGCGGGTGGCGCAGTTGCGCACGATGACGGACGAGCGGCGGGCGCTGGCGATTGCGCGCCAGGTGGTCATCGGTAAGCTGACCAATCAGCGGCTGATCATGCAGCGGCAGGCGGCGCAGCGCGGCGCGGGGCCGGCCGGTGGGGCTTTGCGCCAGGCGGTGGAGGGCATTGCCGGGATGCGGACGGCGGCGGAGAAGGCCGAGTCACTGGACAGCCTGCGCGGCTATGAGGGCAAGGCGGGAGCCTACTACTTTGGCGCGGTCAAGGCGCTGCTCGACCCGCGCTGGGGCTTCCAGGGGCGGGCGTACTACCCGCCGCCGGACCCGATCAACGCCGCGCTGAGCCTGGGCTATGCTCTGCTGCTCAAGGACGTCACGGCGGCCGTCCAGCTGGTAGGGATGGACCCGTATCTGGGCTTCTTCCACGTCATCGAGTACGGACGGCCATCACTCGCCCTGGATGTGATGGAGGAGTTCCGGCCGCTGCTGGTGGACACGGTGGTCCTGGCGATGGCCCACGACGGGGCGCTGACGCCAGGCGACTTCGTGCAGACGGGCGACGCGAAGCGGCCGGTACAGATGGCGGAGGCGGGCATGCGGCGGCTCATCGAGGGCTATGAGCGGCGGTTGGAGACGACGCTGCGCCACCCGCTGAGCGGCGACCAGGTGACGTACCGGCGGACGCTGGAATTGCAGGTGCGGCAGATGGCGGCCATCGTCGAGGGCCGCAGCGAGCGCTACGTGCCCATCGAGATGCGCTAGGAGGAGAATATGGGTGCGCCGAGACAGGTGGCTGTGGACCAGACAACAGTAACGGCAGATCGCCCCGAGGCGCTGCTAGCCATCCAGCGCGGCTGGGGGCCGCTGGCGGTGGGGCATGGGGCGGCGCTGGCGGGGTGGCGCATCGTGGCGGTGGCGAGTGTGCGTTCGGCGCCTATCGAGCGGCTGGTACGGCAGGCGGCAGAAGAAGGTCGCCTGCTGGACCTATCCTTCGGTCGCCGGGTACGGTCGGTGGTGGTACTCGACAGTGGGCACGTGGCGAAGCTGGCGATCACGCCGGAGACGGTGCTGGCGCGGTGGCGCGGGGCGGAGGAATGATGGGCCTGTTCATCGTCGTCAGCTACGACATCGTCGACGACCGACGGCGGACGAAGGTGTTCAAGACGCTGGAGGGGTTTGGCGCACACGTGCAATACAGCGTGTTCGAGTGCGACCTGAAGCCCGAGGACTTCGAGCGCCTACGCAAGCGGCTGAAACGGCTCATCAAGCCCAAGGAGGACCAGATTCGCTACTATCCGCTGTGCAAGAGTTGCGTCGAGCGGGCGACGGTGGAGGGCATCGGCAGCATCACCAAGGTTGGGCCGTTCAAGATTGTATAGGACCCACGGCCAGGACGCGATCGAGACGGAAGGTTCGCTCGTCGCGGCGCAGGTGGCAATAGGCGACCAGATAGGGGGTGTCGCCATGCCACTCGATGCGGCGAGGCGAGACGATGCGCGAGAGGGGCGCGGGGCGACCGGGCGTCCAATACCGCATGTGGATGTCGGCGTTGTCCTGGATAGCCGTTTCAAGGAAGGCCAGGAGGGTGTCGGCGGGCACGGGGGCCAGGGCCGGGTCCAGGTCACGCAGGGTGCGATCCAGATGCTCGGTGGCGTGCTCGGCGGCGCGCTGCGCGCTGGCCTGAGCCAACGGGTCCAGGTGGGCGGCCACGCGGTCGGCCAGCGCGGCGGGCGGGGGTGGGAGGCCAAGGCGCCGCGCCAACTCTGCGTAGCCTTCCAGGGCAGTCAGCAGCCAGGCTAGCTCCGCCACGTCCAGGCTCAGGCGGTGTCGATCGGGCGGTGGGCCGGTGGTGATGTCTGGCGCGCTGACAGCGAGGCTATGCCCAAGCCGTTCGAGCGTCGACTTAACGTTGGGCAGGCTGGCCGGCTCGACCTCGATGTCGGTGCTGGACAGGCGGCGGATTACCGATCGGCGCACCGTGCAGTAGCGCAGCAATCCCTCGAGATGGGCCTCGTTAGGCGCGCCGAGGACAAGGGCCTGGCGGAGGCGAAGCACGGCGTGGGGCGTGGCCCAGGCGCGCAAGGTTGACGGGAGGGCGTCCGATGGGGCAGGTCGGGCGGTGGTAGTGAGAAGGCGCAGCAAATCTTCGATGCGGCCGCCGCGCCGCAGACCACGGGTGACAGAGGTGCGGGTCAAGGATAGGCGCGGCGGCCAGGGTTCGTCGGGCGGGTCGTGTCGTAAGTCAGCCCAGTCAGCCAGACTTATCAGGGGAGGGCCGGGGGCCACGGTCAGAGGTGGATTATCAACGCCATCATCATCAAACGTTACTGATAGATGAAGCGAGAACGATGCTGGAGGAGGCGCGCCCCTCAGGCCGAGATACCAGGCGCCGAGGTCGGTGAGACGCCACCGAGGGGTGGGGGTGTCGTCCCATTCTACGGCCTCAAGCCAGGCGAGGGGGCCGCGCAACATGCCACGGGCCAGATCGCGGCCCAGGTCGGGGTGATTCTCGATCGCCCACCACGGGACGAGGTCGGCTATGAGACGCCCTGGGTCACCTATTGGAACCAGGTCATCGAGGGCGCGCCAGGGGCGGGGTCGGGTGTCAGATGGCGCTTCTACCGTACGCAGCCGATCGAGGAGACGATGCGTGAAGGCGGCAGGGTCGCGGAGCGTGCCAGCCGGTAGTCGATGGCGTCGCCAGGCTGTGGGCAAATCTGTCTCGTCGAGCCAGGCGCGCCACAGGTCAGCGCGGCGAGCGGCCAGGGGTTGGTCGAGCCAGGTGGCGGCCAGCGGCGACGGGTGCAGACGGCCGCCCTGGGGAAGGGTAAGCCCTAGACGCCAGGCCAGGAACGCGACGAAGCGCGCCAGGCCCAGCCAATCGGCCGCCGAGGCATTGGTCGGTTGGCCAAGGAGGGAAGCCAGGGATTGCAGGGTGGTGGCAGGCAACCGCATGCTTTTCAGGAGCGGCGAGGGGGTTGCGCGCAGAGTGGCCAGATACACTGCCAGGGCCAGACTCGGCTCGGGCCACTGGACGGGCTCGCCAGGGAGGTCGATACTGACTTTGGATGGCTCAGGTCGAAAGTCGGCCAGCCACTCGTCGGGCAGGACAATGAGGGGCGACTGCCCACGTTCTGAGGCAGGGACCACGAAGGCCAGGCCGTGGAAGATGAGCCACTCGGTGATCGACTGCGGCTGGCGAGCCAGACGGCGAGGGTCTTCATCCTTCACGCCGGTGAGACCCCGTAGGCTGCCATAGACGGCGACGAAGTCCGGCAGCGAGGCGGAAGCGTCAGCCACGGCCAAGGCGGCTAGCGCCTCGGCGGCGACCTGTGGCAGGCCCGCTCGATGGAGGGAGGCGACTCGTCGCGGGAGTTCGGTCGACAACGCCGCTAGAAGTTCTGGGCGAGTGGGGTGGGGTCCAATTGCCAAGCGGTGGGTTTGAGCGATGGCGGCCAGGGTACGCCAGTTCGCCAGCGCGAGACAGTCGGAGAGATGCATAGGCTATCCCTGATGAAGAATCTCTGACAACGTACCCGTTGACATGCTGACTCAAGTGAAGTATACTGGGTGTGTCATTGCGCCACAACCAGAGCCGATCGAGACTGCCGGAACCCCGCCGGACAGGGGCGAGCGAGCCTGGACGCGAGAATGGGCCTGCAACAGCGATAGGCGCTGGGTTGAGAAGTTGAAGGAGATGGAAATAACGGGGGGCAGAGTCGAGAAACGGGAGGAGGCCCGCGAGTATGCCGGATGAACGAGGGTGAGCGAGGTGGGAGCCGATGCGGGACCGCCTGAACTGCCCCGGCAAACGGAGGCGCGCGCCCCATGAATCCCTACAGAGGGATTGAAACTTTAATCCGAAAAGGCCTGCTCTTCCCCCGCCTATCGCGCGCGCCCCACGGCGGCTTGGCCGACTGGCAGCATGACCAGCACCAGACCGTCAAGAAGGGGCATCGCCGCATCAAGACCCGCCAGGTCTGGATCGTCTCCGACCCCCAGTGGTTGACATGGTTGGCCCCCGACGGCCAGTGGCCCCACCTGGGCTGTGTGGCGATGGTGGTCCGCCAGCGGCGCATCGGCGAGGTGGTGTCGGTGGCGGACAGCTACTTCATTACCAGCCTGTCGGGCTCAGCCCAGGTCGTCGGCCACGCCCTTCGTGCTCACTGGCAGGTCGAGAACGGCTTGCACTGGATGTTGGACATCGCCTTTCGCGAGGAGGAGAGCCGGGCACGGGTGGATCACGCCCAGGCTAACCTGGCGGTCCTGCGCCGCATCGCCCTCCCCCTCCTCAAGCAAGAGACCACCCTCCAGCGTGGTCTCAAGACCAAGCGCCTCAAGGCCGGCTGGGACGACGCCTACCTCCGCAAGGCCCTGCTCAGCGCCCAGCCCAATTAAGATGCGATACCCTGGGGCCAATCGGTTTGCATAGCCCGTAGGTCAATGGTACAATGGCCTTGGCGCGCTCCTCGCGTCGTCCTCGCCATGCGCAGTGATCGTCGCCCTCGAAGCCGTGTCCACCTGCCCGGAGTTCGATGAGCAACCCATCTAGTACCCAGATGCTGCGTCGAACCAAGCTCCATCGGCCACGCGTGGCGGGTGATCTGATTCGTCGCCCGCGTCTCGAGGCCCTCCTCGACGATGGGCTGGCTCTCCCGCTCATCCTGGTGGCCGCGCCGGCTGGCTTCGGCAAGAGCACCCTCGCCAACGCCTGGCTCGAGACCGTGAACCTGCCCTCCGCCTGGCTCTCCCTTGATGCCAGCGACAACAACCTGGGTGTGTTCATAGCCTATCTTCTGGCCGCGATCCGCTCTATCATTCCCAATTCCATGGTAGAGAGCCTCGCCTCCGTCACAGGCCTCAACCTGCCCCCTGTGGAGGTGCTGGCCGACAGCCTGATTAATGAGATGGACGCGCTTAACCGCGACTTCGTCCTTGTGCTCGACGACTACCATGTCATCCAGGACGAGGCCGTCCACGAGATGTTGAGCAGCCTGCTGCAACACCCGCCGCGCGGCCTGCGCCTGGTCATCCTCACGCGGCGGGACCCACCACTCGGCCTGGGGCTGCTTCGAGCACGCAACCAGCTGGCTGAAATTCGGGCCCATGACCTGCGCTTCTCCGCGCCGGAGGTAACGGCATTCACCGAGCGGGCGCTTGGGGCGCCGCTGGCCAAGGATGCTGTAGCCGTGCTGACCGAAAAGACGGAAGGATGGGCGGCCGGGCTGCGCCTGGCGATGCTGACGCTTCGCCATCACGGCAATGCTGAAGCTGGCCTGGCCGGATTACACGCCGAGAACCGCTATGTACTCGATTATCTGATGCACGAAGTTCTGTCGACGGTGCCGTCTCCCATGGCAGCCTTCCTCTTGAAGACCTCCATCCTCGACCAGTTGTCCACCTCCCTGTGTGAGGCCGTTATCGGCCCAGAAGTGCCTGATTGCGACCCACAGGCCGCTCTGGAATGGCTGGAAGCCAATGGGATGTTCACCGTAGCCCTGGATGCCCAGGGCCAGTGGTACCGCTACCATCACCTGTTCCGGGAGTTACTCTTTGCACAGTTGACACGGCAATCCGGCGTGGATGAGATCACCACGCTCCACCAGCGGGCTAGCGCGTGGTTCGCGCGCAAGGGTTACCTCGAGGAGGCTCTGCGGCACGCCATCGCCGGCCACGATATGGTCTTAGCAGCGCAACTCATGGCGGAGCACCGCCACACCCTGCTGGACTCCGAGCAGTGGCAACGTCTGGAGCGTTGCCTCCAGATGTTCCCGCCCGAGGCCATCGCGGACCATCCGGATCTGCTCCTGGCCACGGCCTGGCTCATCGAGTTGAACCGAGCCGATCGGCAGCACGTGACGGAGATTGTCGACCGCGCCGCAGGCCTGGTGGCAGGGCTGGTGGATCAGCCAGCGCGCGTGTCGCAGCTCCTCGGGGAGATCGACTCCCTTCGCTCCATGGAAGCCGCCGATGTAGGGACTGAGCCGGAAATTGCCGTCGGGCTCGCCCGCCGGGCGCTGGCGAACACGCCACGCTCGTGGTATCTGGTGCGCGCTGTGGCCTGGCTGCGCCAGGCCCTCGCCCACCAGACGGCGGGCCGGCTGGGTCAGGCGTATGCGACGTTGGCGGAGGCCGCCCCCGAAGATGTGGCGCCGGACGGCGCTGTGCGCGCGCGGTCGGTGGGTGGTCGCTGCTTCGTGGCGTGGATCGGGGGCGATCTGCGGGCCATCTCGCAGCCGGCATCCCGTTTGACCGACATAGGACGGACTCACAACCGCCGCGAGTCTCAAGGCTGGGGCCACTACTTCCTGGGCAGCGTCGCCTATCAGCACAACGACCTGGCGGCCGCCGAGGCGCACGCCCTGGCCGTAGAGGCCATCCGCTACCTGGGTCGGCCGATGACCTACTTACAGAGCGCCTTCATCTTCGCCTCGACCCATCAGGCGCTTGGCCGACCCGCTGACGCCCGGCAAAAGATCGACATGGCCCTGGACTTCCTGGACGAAACCCACAGTGAAGGGCTGGTTCCTCTGGCGCAGGCCTTCCAGGCGGAGCTCGCCGCGCGGCAAGGCGATCTCGCCTCGGCCCGGCACTGGACAACGGCCGTCGGGCCTTTCGTCCCCCTAGCGCTGATGCCGTTCTTCTACGTCCCGCAACTGACCCTGCCGAAGCTCCTCCTGCTCGAGGACACACCGGCCAGCTTGAAGCAGGCGGACGCCTTGCTCTCGCGTCTGTATGCCTTCGTCACGACCACCCACAACACCCGCTTCACCATCGAGGTGATGGCCCTGCAGGCGCTCTTGCAGGATATTCAGGGCGACGAGCGGCTGGCGCTGGCCCTGCTCAGACAGGCGCTCTCCCTGGCCAAGCCTGGCGGCTTCATCCGCCTCTTCGTCGACCTGGGGCCACAGATGGCGAGCCTGTTGGCTCGACTCCCACGCGCGGGCGTCGCTCCCGCCTACGTGGCTCAGATCCTGGATGCCTTCGGCCAGGCTACCCCGGCGCCACCAAGTCTTGAAGGGGCTGTCTCATACAATGGGCACTCCGATTTGGTTGAACCGCTGACCGAGCGCGAGCGCGAGGTGCTGGAGCTGGTGGCGCAGCGGTTGACCAACAAGGAGATTGCCCAGGTGCTCGTCATCACGACGGCGACGGTGAAGCGGCACACCACTAACATCTACCACAAGCTCCAGGCCAGTGACCGTCGGGATGTGGTCGCCATCGCCACCCGCCTCGGTCTCCTCTAGACTCACCCCCCTCCCTTACAACCTCAATACGACCTTTTGGACTAGCGCCTCCCTCGGCGTCGCGGTATGCTGCTCGTATCAGCCGCCGACGCCAGCGCCCGAAGGGTCACCGCCATGGACCGAAGCCCTCAATACCTGCCCTTCGATCTGCCTGCCTCTTACCGCATCCGCGTCCAGGGCCGCTTGAGCGCGAGTTACTCGGTTCGACTGGACGTCATGGTCATCACCGCGCGGCAGCCCGCGAGCCAGCTCCCCGTCAGCACCCTGACGGGTGAGATGCGCGACCAGGCCGCGTTGCTGGGGGTGCTGAACACGCTGTTTGACTTGGGGCTGACCCTGCTGAACGTGGAGCGGCTGAGCGCATTGCCCCGGGCTGACGATCCAAACCCGTGAGGCGAGACAATCCGACAGGGGGCGAGGCCCCGCCCCGCCACGGAATCAGGAGGCGCCATCGAGAACCCGCGTGAAGGCTGCTGATGAACCGAAAACCGCACCAATGACTCGGGAAGGCGCCCAAGAGTAGCAAACTAGCCGCCTGCCTTCCCGGAAGAACCAGAAAAAGGGACAACCATGGCTACCATGACGATCAAGGGCAAGACAATGCATTCCGTCGATGTAGACTGGAGTGAGTTCTACTACACCAACTGCCCGTTGGTGTCCGCTAGCAACGTCGACCAGGAGCTCGGCTGGGTGCGGGAAGAGATGAAGAAGATCGGCGTGGCGTACAAGTTCCTTCGCTCCACGCGCGAGAATGATTGGTACCCGCATTATGTCCACAACCTCGACAACCTGATGCGTTTCGGCGGCTGCTTCCCGGCCATCCACGTCAACGCCGACATCCGCCGTACCCGCCTCATCGGAACCACCCATGTCTACGAGGGCGGCTGCATGCTGGTGCGCGCCCGAGACCCCTTCTACCGAATGACGGACCTGAAGGGCAAGAAGGTCGGGCTGACCAAGAGCCTAAACGTCATCAAGAACGACTGGTGGCGTGTCCAGGAGGAGCAGGGCATCGAGCTGATGCTCATGCTGAACGGTATGACCCGCGACGATGTGGAGATCGTGGAGTTCCCATACCCAGATGATTGGTACGACAATCCCAAGATGCTAGAGCCGATGCACAACCCCTCCGAGCTCTGGCTCAAGCGTGACCACAAGCACGACCTGGCGTTCCGCCCACTGGAGACGGCGCTGCTCAAGGGCATCGTGGACGCGATCTACACCCAGACCGGCCCCTTCCAGCACATCCAGGAGCAGACGGGCCAGATCAAGGCGATCGAGAACCTGGCCCGCTATCCAGACTGGACCCTGCAGGGGGCCAACGTTCCGGCTACCTGCACGGTGAGCGACATCGCATGCCAGGAGCATCCCGAGGTGGTCGTCGCTCTGATGAAGGGTCTAATCAAGGTGGGGCGCTGGGCCAACGCGTACAAGCACGCGGCGGCGGCCATCCTCGACAAGCAGACGTACTACCTGGACGTCGAGGACACCTACTACAACATCGAGAGACTCGACATGGTTCCCAACCTGTCGCCCTACAACCTGCAAGCCCTCCAGATCAACAAGGACTTCATGCTCAGCCACGGCTACATCGAGCATGACTTTGACGTGTTTGAGTGGGCCGCACCCGAATTCCTGGAGAAGGCAGCCGCTGAGCTGCTCGAGGAAGAGTGGAAGAAACGCAGCATCGCGAAACTCCCGCAACCGACAACGCTGGAGGAGTCGATGACGGCGCGCCTCGGCTAGTCGCGCTGAGGGAGAGCGCGACACGAGAGCGCAGCTCGTGTCCGAAGCAACAAGGAGATTAGGCGATGACCACGTCAACCAGCCGTGCTCTCAAGCCTGACGAGCAGGTATCAGAGACCAATCGGACGAGCCTGGCGCTATACGTGACACCGCGGGAGGCATACGTGATGTGGCAGGCCGACCCCGAGGGAGTCCACATCCTCGATGTGCGCACCTTCGAGGAGTATGTGTTCGGCGGCCATGTGGAGGCAGCAACGAACATTCCGCTGGTCTTTCCCCGGTTCGACCCTGCAGGCCCGTCGATGCCCGGCCGGCCACCAGGCTGCTCCGGCGAGGCGAACCCTGACTTCGTGACTGAGGCACAGAAGGTGTGCGGCCCTGACGATGTGATTCTGGTCTACTGTTCCACCGGCGGCCGCGCCGCTATGGCGGTCAATGTCCTCGCCCAGGCGGGCTTCACGCGGGTCTACAACATCATCAACGGCTTCGAGGGCGACAAGGTCAACGATCCAGGCAGCGTCTATCACGGCAAGCCCATGCGGAACGGTTGGAAGAACGAAGGTCTTCCCTGGGGCTACAACTTCGACCCCGAGCTGATATGGATCGCCCACCCTCACGCGGCCTGATTCGCCCGATTGCACCTCACGCGCCGGGGGCGTTCGCCAGAGCGAACGCCCCCGGCATCAGGAGATGAACTCATGATAACGCAACAGCCAGGCGCCGCCCCATCGAGCCACCCGGTGCCCGACGCGAAGGAGACCAGCCTGGGGCTCTACGTGACAGCCCAGGAGGCTTACGAGATGTGGAAAGCGTCGCCTGAGGAGGTCAAGGTTCTCGATGTTCGCATGGTCGAGGAGTACGTTTTTATCGGGCATGCCGCGATGGCGGTCAATATCCCGGTGGCCCTTCCCAAGTACCAATGGCACGCCGATAAGCGGAAGTACGGCTTTGAGATGAACCCCGATTTCATCGACCATGTGCGAGAGGTGTTCAAACCTGACGACACCATCGTGGCTATGTGCCGGTCCGGCGGGCGCAGCGCCTTCGCCATCAATTTGCTGGCCAAGGCGGGCTTCACCAAGGTCTGGAACATCATCGACGGCTTCGAAGGCGACCCTGTCGACGATCCCGACAGCGTCTATCACGGGAAGCGGATGAAGAACGGCTGGAAGAACTCCGCTCCGTGGACCTATGATCTCGATCCAACGAAGGTATGGATTCCCACTGGTGAGGAGCTGGCAACCCTCCGCAACACCCTGGACGTGTGAACTCGCCTCCGCCTAAGTGGTCTTCTCGCTAAGTAGGTGCTGGTATAGTTGGGTGGGTGAGGCAAGGGCGGCAGCCGCCCAACAGAAGCTGAGGCTGCTGTTGAGGCAGCTTCTTCCATCGGTAGGGATGCTTGTGCTCATTCCAGTAGTCCAGCGCCGCCGACAACGACGCTTTCAACTCCGCCTCCGTCTCGAAACGTCGCCCCTTCAGGGCCAAGGAGCGGATCTGCTTCCACCACGGCTCAATCAGATTGAGCCAACAGGCGTACTTGGGGATGAACTGCACTTGGACGTTGGGCCAGGCCAACAACGCCAGCCGCACCTGGTGACTGGTATGGGTGCTGAGATTGTCCTCGATGAGCAGCCACCGCTCGGCGGGGAAGTCGCTCATCATCTTTTCCAGGAGGCGGATATGGCTCCGACTGTCTCGCGCCTCACTGAAGATGACGGCCCCCTGGCCGGTGCTGGGCTCGAAGGCACCGTGCAGCCAGACCTTGCCCCGTCGCCCATAGTCGGGCTCGAAGGTTGCCCGCTGAGGCCCCGCGTGCCACTCCGCCCCTGGATAGGTCTTGACGGCCAGCGGCCCCAGTTCATCCAGGCAGATCACCCGCGTCCGTGGGGGCGGCGCGAGGTAGGCCTGGACGATGGCCCCCTTTTTTCCACGAACTGCGGGTCGTGCTTCTGCGCCTCGTGGAACCAACTCTGTTGGCGCTTCCATTCAAGGCCTCCCTGGTCCAACCACGTCCAGATCGTGGAGTCCGACAGATGAACGCCCTGACGGTCTTGGAAGGCCGTCTGCAAGCGCGCCAACGTCCAGAGCTTGAAGGGATAGCCCAAGCTCTCGGGCGTGTGGGTCGCCAGACTGATCAGAGCGCTGCGCACCGCCTCATCGTGGGTCGGCTTGCGCCCCGACCGCGCCTCATCCTCCAAGCCGGCCAAGCCTTGCGCGTTGAAGCGCTTGACCCACACCCAGCCGGCGCTCTCGGTGTGGTATCCAGCTCGTTGTCCCGCCGTCGAGGCCGGCAACCTCGGGTCGTCCAGCATAGCCTCGATGATCTTGGCGCGCTGCACGCGTCGGGCGGGTTCGGTTCTAGACTTGGCGAGCCGTCGCATCTCGCGTTGCTTGCTCCTCCGCGGTCAGTTCGCGCAGTTGCAGCTTGCGGGGCATCGCTTCCTCTCCTGTCGATAGGGGTTGAGAGGAAGTATATCACTATCTACTTGACAAGAGAACCACTTAGCAGCTTGCCGCTCCCAGGAGAAATTGACTTTCATCCGTGTCTGGTATCAGGGTGCAGTCCTCACGATGTCCAGACGGCGATTGGGGTTGGGAGGACTCTCACCAACCCCACGAACTGGCCACCGGAACCTATCCCATGCCCAGGGCTTTCAGGGCCGCGGCGAGTGGCTCGGAGTAGAAGATGGGAGCGACGCGCTCGAGGATGTCGGGCGGAACGTCGAGGAACTGGCGACGGTTGGTGGTGGGTAGGAGGACGCGCCTGGCGCCATGGTCCATGATGACTTGCAGCGGCTCGACGAGGGAACGCACCGGCAGGATGTTGCCCTGGATGGTCATCTCGCCCAGCACGACCAGGCCTGGCTGCACCGCCTTGTCCCGCAGCAGCGAATAGATGGCGACGAACAGCGCCGCGCCCCCCGACGCCCCAGCCTGGCCGGGGATCAGGTCGACCGTCTGGACGTGGAAGTCGTAGCTGTCCAGGTCGCGCTCGATGCCGAGGCGCGTCTTGTTGGCCTTGAGATGGTCGTAGGCGGTGACGATGGAGTCGCGCATCGCGCGGTCGACATTACCCGTGATGCGCAGGCGGCCCGAGCCGCTCATGCGGCTGACCTCGATGCGGTAGACGGCGACGGTGTCAGCCTCCGTCAGGCCTGCCGAGTAGACAGTACCCGGCAACAGCGGATCCTGGCTGATAACTTGCTGCCCGCCCTCCTCCGGCACGCCAACGACGTGCTCATGAAAGGTCTCTTTGTCGATGTAGGAGAAGGATGTCTGGTAATACTCGAAGGCGCCCATTTTCTTGAGTTGCTCTTTGACGCGGCGGCGACCCTCCAGGGCCAGCTCCAGGTACGCCTGGGCCTCGTCGCGGGTGGGGTCGCCGCCTGGGTGGAGCAGCTTGACCAGGCCGGACACGGTGCGGCGCACGGCGCGCGCGTCGCGAGTGTTGAGATGGCTGCCCAGCGTGAAGTGGCGATCGATGATCTCGGTGAAGTTCTGGCGGCGCAGCTCGCGCAGCGCCTCCGCCAGGTAGTCGACCACGAAGCCGTAGTGGTCGGTGAAGAACTCGTTGCGCATTTTGGGCATCTCCCAGCCGGGGAGGTAGAAGTGCAGGCGGTCAATGAGGGCCATGTCCTGCATCTCGTCGGGCAGGGGCTGGAAGAGGGTGCCTGTCCGCACGAGGACGTCGACCGGCTGGTTGATGTTACCCGCGAAGACCATCGACGCCTCGGCGACGATCTCCTCGCGTCCACGGCTGAAGCTGCCGCTCTCCATGTAGTCCTTGAGAATTTGTATCGCCGTCTTGTCCGAGAATTGAATGCCCGCCACCTCATCGAAGGCGACCACGTCCCACAGACCGACCAGGCCCACCTGGCGCGTGCTCATGTTGTAGAACAGGTTGGCCACCGTCGTCTTGCCGCCCGACACCAGGATGGCGTAGGGCGTCAGGTCACGGTAGACGAAGGACTTGCCGGTGCCCCGCGGGCCTAGCTCGACCAGATTGTAGTTGCGCTGGGCCATGGGGACCAGGCGCATCAGCATGAGCAGCTTCACCCGACGGCTAAAGTGGGCTGGCTCGAAGCCGATGCTGCGAATCAGCAGGTCCAGCCACTCGTCGGTGGTCAGCTGGCTGCGCGACGCGACGTAGTCGTCGAGGCTGAAGGCAGCGAGCTGGATGGGCTTGAGGTCGGTGATGAAGAAGGGGCGCGGCCGGCCGTCGGTCTCCTCGTCCTCGCGAAACTCGATGTCTACCTGCGCCCAGACGCCCCCCTCCAACAGCCGCTCGTACTTGCGCACAAAGTGGTCGGGGATATGGACGAAGCGCTGGCCGAAGTTAACGACCTCGGCCCAGTACTTGGTGCCATCGAGGCGCACCAGCACCTTGTCGATGTAGCTCTGCTGGCCCCGCTCCTTGACGCGAGACTGGGCCTTCATGGCCTCGTCGGGTCGGATGATGTGCTCGGCCAGGTAGGTGTTCACCAGGCGCAGGCCCGCCTCGACGGCCGCCCGATCGTCGGTCGCGCAGTACTTGCCGAGCAGGTACTCTAGCACGTAGGTCGGCACGTTGGCGCCCACCTTGACCTGGCGCACCAGGTCCTTGCGCACCACCTTGCCCGCGAAGACCTCGGCAACCTTGCTGTCAAGCTCTGTCATCCCTGCACCTCTCCCACGTGACTGATATTGGCCTATTCTACAACGGAATAGACATGGGCACCTGATCCGTCTGCATGAGCGTCGCGCCCGTCGCCGCGTCCAGCAGATAGACAGTCGCGTGCCTGGCGCCCGGCGCGTCGGCAATTTGCAGCGTCACGGTGTTGCGCTCGATCTGCGTGGCGTTGCCGGGCGCGGCGCGCAGTTGGGCGTCGCGGGTCGCCTCCTGGAAGCCGTATCCGGCGCTGATGGGCGTGGAGATGAGCTCGCCCCCGGCGCGGACCTCGACCCGCACCAGGGGCGGCTCGATGGGCAGCAGCTCGGTCGTCTGCCCGTCGATGGTCACCGACACCACCCGCGTCGTGATGGTCTTGCTGCCCAGCGTCAGCGACCACTGGATGCCGGGCGCGTGGCTGGCCGGGACCGCCGTCGCGCCCGCGCGAAGGGTCAGTACGGGAATCACCAGTTCCTGGGGCGACAGGCCGCCGTGGAAGTACCCCATAGCGCTCCCCACGACCTTGAAGGCGGCCAGGTTCCAGGGTGTCGCCAGTTCCAGGTCGCTCGTCACGCCCAGCGCCGCCAGGGGCGTGCGCAGCGCCGAGTCGCCCAGGTCGCGGCCGCCCTGGCCCAGCCACACGCGCCGCTTCAACACGACCGCCTGACCACCCGGCGGGTCGATGATGCGGCCGGCGTCGAGGCGCTCGCCGAACAGGTAGCCGTGGTCGGCGGTGACGATGATGGTCGGCACGCCCAGGTTGACCAGGGTGCGCAGGCCGCGCCGCAGGTGGATGAGGGCCTCATCCAGGGTGCGGCGGGCGACGGCTGGCGTGTTCTCGGCCACCGCGTCGATCTCCGTCGATGTGATGAGGAGGACGGCGGCTGACGTCAGGCGCTGCGCCAGCGCCTTGTCGTTGAGGGGCGCGATGTCCTCTAGCCTGGCGACGGCGGCGCGCTGGTCGACGCTGGTCTGGAAGTGGGCGACGCGGTCGGCGCGGTTCTTGAGGGTCTTGCCCGCCACCTGGACCTGCAACGCCCCGCGATACTGGCCCAGGGTGACGCCCCACTCCGCGCCCGGCAGCAGGGCGGCCATGCCTACCTCGGTGATGGTCGGGGCGGTGGCGAGGGCCGGCTCTAGCGTCGCCTGGCCTAGGTCACCCAGCAGCCCCTGAAGCTCGCGGGCCAGCTCGAAGCGCAGGGCATCGACCAGGACGTAGGCGACGCGGCCCCGCTGCGCCTCGGGCGCGACGCGCTGAGCATAGATGTTGCTCTGGGCCAGCGTCTTGGGCGCCTCGAAGCGGGCATCCCGGTAGGCGTGGCTGAAGCGCGTCGCCAGCAGGTCGGCGGCGCGGGCGTAGCGGTCGCGAGCGTGGGCCACCAGGCGCGCCAGGGACGGCTGGCTGGCCGGGTCGTGGTCGAACATGTGGTGGTCGCGTTCCAGGCGACGTTGCCAGGTGTCTAGCTCGCACCACGGCGTCTCGCCCTGGGCGTAGTCCGCGATCAGGGACTCCAGGCCCCGCACCTTCTTGAGGGCCTGCTCGACGTGGCGGGCCTCGAGCAGGACGCGCGCCGCGTCGCCGATAAGCTCCCAGCGCGCCTTAGTCTCGGGCCGCTGGGCGGACCAGAAGCCGCGGCCGCGCGTCTCGGCCAGCTCGGCCAGGTCGGGCGCGGCGTCCTTGACCAGGGCCGCCTCGACGGTCACCTGGAGCATCGTCTCGGTGACGGCGAAGGTCTCGATACGGCGCAGGGCGGCCAGGTCGAGGCTCAGCTCCCGCACCTTGAAGGCGTTCTGGACCTGCTCCGCGTGGCGGGCATAGGCGTCGGCGGCGTCGCGGCGGTTGCGCCAGGCCGCTGCCCACTGGACGGCCTCGCGCCGCGCCACCCCACTCTCAGCC
>JAHCIE010000289.1 GCA_026129385.1 Anaerolineae bacterium | reverse complement strand
CAACCCGGTGACGACCGTCGCAGCCGCGCCCGACGGCCGCGTCTGGCTGGCGGTCACCGACCCTAGCGGCATCGGCCTCAGCCTGACCATCCTCGATACGCGCGGCACGCCCGACGATCCCACGGACGACAGCCTCATCAACATTCCCTCCACCCAGCTCCCGGCCCGCACCGTGCAGGCGATTCTGCCCGTCGAGACGGGCAGCGACGGCGGAGCGTGGCTCGGGCTGCGCGACGCCAGCGGCAACGGCGGCGGCCTGGTTCGCGTCGATGCGTCGGGCGCGGTGCGCGAGACCCGCCAGACCGTGGGCCTGCGCTCGAACTCGATCAGTGCGTTGGGCGCTGGTCCCGACGGCTCGCTGTGGGTGGGCACGGGGGCAGTCGAGCAGCGCGGCAAGGGGCGCGGCCTGAGCATCCTTGGCCCCGACGGCAGCTGGTCCCACTACGACTCGGCCGGCTACCTGAACCCGCCGGTCGCTGCCCTCAACCGGGCGGGCAGTCGCGGCGATACGTTCCTATACGTGCCCTGGACGGACGAGGCCAGCGTGCAGGCTGCCCTGCCCTCGCAGCGTTTCATACTGGGCGCTGCGGCGACCCAGTATACCTACTCGGCCTTCTATCCACTGGGCAACGAGGGCCTGCTGGTTATCTCGCCGTCGCTGGCCGCCGATACGCCGGCAGGTGTCACCCTGGCGCCGGTCGTTCAGACCGTAGGCAGCAACGACATTGCCGCGATCACCTTCGACCGCGACGGCGCCGCCTGGGTGGCGGCACGGGGCGGGCGGCTCAAGCCCGACCTGAGCGACTACGCCGACGGCGGCCTCAGCCGCTACACCCTGAGCAGCGGCGGCCCCATCGGCTATCCGCGCGAGAACTGGACGCTATACCGCGCCCAGTCCCAGGGCCTCACGACCAACGACCTGTCGGCGGTGGCAGCTGCGCCCGACGGCCGTATCTGGGCGGGCACGGGCAGCCTGCGCGACGGCATCGGCCGGGGCCTGGCCGTGTTCGACCCGCGCTCAGGCGTCTGGTCCCACTATGGCGCGCTGGACGGCCTGGGGTCCAACGTCGTGACGGGCGTCGTCGCCGCGCCGGAGGGGGATGTGTGGATCGCCACCGGCCCCTACTGGCTCGACGGTGACCGCTATCCGGGCGGTGTGGCCCTGTGGCGCAACGGCGCGTGGATGACCTGGCGGTCGGACGACTCGCGCCTGCTGGCCGACTACGGCGACGTGCGGTCCATCGGCCGCGACCGGCGCGGCGGCATCTGGGTCGGCGCGTGGCACTATAACGGACCCAACCTGCTGGCCGACTGGCCCGCTGTGGCCGCCACCGCCAACCGCTTTGCCGGCGGTGAGTGGGCGCCCTGGAGCTTCCCCCACGATGGCTGGGTGAGCGCCATCGCCGGTGGGCCGGATGGGCGGCTCTGGTTGGGCACGAGTCGCGGCGGCGCGGAGCCTGATCTGGCCGTGGGTGGCGTGTGGGTGTGGAACAACGGCGACTGGCTGCGCCTCAGCATCGACGCCGGTCTCGCTGACCAGGACATCCAGTCTATCACGGTCGCTGCCGACGGGACGGTATGGATCGGGACCTTCGACCACGGCCTCACCCGCTACAGCCCCAGCGGCGCGCCCCTGCCAACCCCCACACCGACGGCCACGCCCACCGCGACGGCCACGCCGACAGCCACCCCTACCGCCACAGCGACACCGACGGCGCTACCGACGGCGACACCAACGATCACGCCCACCATCGGGCCGCGCACCGAGCGGGTGTATCTGCCCAGCCTCAGCCGCGGCGCGCTGCCGCCCACCCCGCCGCCCACCCCTTAGCGGTGGAATCCCACCCTTGTCACTTCTAGTCTAGTCGTTAGGAGACGCTGGAATGCTGAATGCTTTGCTCGCCAGGCGAGTCATATTGGTTGCGCTCTTGCTGGGTCTGGGCCTGCTCGCCGTCGGCGCGGGCGCGACCGCCGCCGCCCCGGCTGCCACCACCCCGTGGACGACGTACGCAAATGGAGACGACATCTGGGACCTGGCCTTCGAGGGCGACACCCTCGTCTGGGCCGCCACTCGTGGCGGCGGCGTCGTCCGCTGGGACCTCGCCGACCTCGCCCACCCCACCGCTACCCAGTTCCTCGCCCCCCAGTCTGGCCTGCCCGGTAACGTCGTCCGCGCCGTCGTCGTCGACAACCGCAACTTCAAGTGGTTCGCTACCAACAAGGGCCTCGCTCGCCTCGCCCCCAACGGCGATTGGCTCGTCCTCACCCAGGCCTCCACCAACGGCCGCCTCCCCGCCGATACCCTCACCGCCCTCGCCCTCCAGGGCAACACCCTGTGGGTCGGCGGCCAGCAGACCTGGTCCCCCAACGACCACAAATGGCTCGGCGGCGGCTTCGCTCGCCTCGACATCGCCTCCGACACTCCCACCATCCTCAACACCTGGTCCACCGCCTCCCACAACGACGCCCTCCCCTCCGACAACGTCACCGACATCGCCGTGGACCTTACTACCAACGATGTCTGGCTCACCTTCCGCCCTGGCCTCGAAAGCATCGACCCCACCCCCGACCGCCCTAACACCTTCTTCCGCGACCGCTACGGCGGCATCGCCGTCGTCCACCCCGACCTGGCCATCGATAAGTTCCAGCGCCCCGACGGCGACCCCAACGCCTTCCCCAAGTACCCCTCCTTCCTCTCCGTCGCCATCGACCCCCAGGGCCTCAAGTGGTTCGGCTCAGGCAACCTCACCCAGGGCGGCAACGGCTTCGAGGTCCTCAAGGGTAACTCCCCCGCCTCCGCCCAGTGGAAGGCCTTCACCGCCCCCGGCTCCGCCGTCGCCTCCGGCCTGACCCTCATGCCCTCCTTGCCCACCGGCGCCAACCGCATCCTCCACATCACCACCGGCCTCAACAACCAGATGTGGCTCTCCCTCGCCGCCGATACCCCCAACCTCGACCGGGGCGAGGGCCTCGGCGTCTGTCGCCTCACCTGGGACGGCGGCTTCGACTCCACCAACGTCCCCGTCTGCGCCCTCTACAACACCGACGGCGGTACCACCGGCCAGAAGATCCCAGGTAACCTCGTCCGCGCCCTCATCCTCGACCCCGCTCGGCAGTTGGGCTACTTCGGCACCAGCGCCCGCCTCGCCGAGGTCGGCACCGTCGCCTACTCCCAGGGCACCGAGGGCCACGGCATCGGCGCCCTCTCCTTCGCCCCCCCCAAGACCACCGTCCTGTCCACCGCCGCCCTCGGCCTCACTCCCCGTTCCAACCACATCTCCGCCATCGCCCTCAAGAGCGACGGCTCCGTGTGGGTCGGCGCCGCCTACCCCACCTCCCCAGGCGAGTGGACCGGCTCCGGGTTGAACTTCCTCGACACGCAGGGCAAGTGGCACCCCTATCCCATTGGCGATTCCAGTACAGGGCGGGTGAGCAGCGCGGTCAGTAGCCTGCTGTTCGATGGCATGGGACGACTGTGGGTAGGCCTGCTGCGCGACCAGCTGCCCGAAGGCCAGATCATCAAAGGCGGCGTCGCCATTGACAACCCACCCTGGGAAATCATCGATCCAGGCCCCGCCCTACCCGGCGAGTCCATCTCGAGCCTCGCGCGCCAGGGGTCACAGATCTTCGTGGGCACGGGCAACAGGTGGCCGGAACCCCACGGCATGCCCACCGTATCCGGCGGCCTGGGGGTCTACGACACCGCGACCAGCGCATGGGGAACGCCTATCCAGGCCCCGACCATTATCGCCAACGAAATTACCGACTTGAGCAGCAATGGGGATCAGGTGTGGGTAGCGAACACCTCGCCCACGAATCCCGGCGAGTCACAGACGGGCGGCGCGAGCCGCCTCGCGAGCAGCGCGTGGACGAACTTCGTCGCAAGCCAGAATGGCCTCACTCTCAGCGCCGGCGACGCGCGCTCGGCCTACTATGCGTCGGACGGTACAGCCTGGGTCGGCGGCTATTCCGCCGACCCTCCGAAGTCGCTCGATCCCTTCCTCGCCAACGCCGTGATCAACTGGCTGCCGTCGGGGCAGGGTACGTGGCAGAACGCCAAGTTCACCGATGAGGGCTGGGCGAGCGCGATCGCCTATCGCCAGAAAGGCGGCGGCACGCCCTGGGTCGGTCTGTCGCGGGGCGGCCAGGACGTGGAGGACTTCCCGGCCAAAGTCTTTCCCGCCGGGCAGGGCAATCAGTATTATGCCCAGGGCGGCATCCGCGTCCTGGTGAACGGTGAGTGGCGCACCTTCACCCCTCAAAACTCACCGCTTACCAGCGGCCACATTACAGCCCTGGTCGTCGACAGCAACGACAATTTGTGGATCGGCACGACCCTGGGCCTGCAAAAGTACACGGGGGACGTTCCGTCCAAAGAGACCGCGCCCACGGCTACACCGACGCCCACCCCCTCGGCCACCAGCACACCTCGCCCGACGCCTGCGACGCCCGCCGCGATGACACCCGCCACGGGCGGGAACGCGCCGACCCTCACGCCCGTCGTCCCTCAGCCCACGGCGACGCCCTTCGGGGGCACGGCCTCACCGCCGCCAGAGATTCCGGAAGCATCGACGATACTCCTACTCGGTGGCGGCCTCGCCGGGCTGCTCGGCTACCTTCGCTATCGGATACGCCGTCAAAGGCCGTGACCGACGACATGAAAGCCGAGGGGGCGTGCTATGGCACGCCCCCTCGGCTTTTCGCGCAAGAGTGTCCACACCGGCAATCTACCGCATCCGCTCACTGAGCTTGGTGTCGCTGGCCGCCGGGCGAGGCGTTCGCAACAAAGCCGCCGCCCGCTGGCGTGCCCGCGCATGCCAGGGCACAGGGGCGGGTTGCATCGCTCCCAGAAAGGCGACCGCCTGGTTGTAGCCTGCCTGGAGAAGCAAGTCGGTCTTGGAATAGTCCCACA
>JAHCIE010000288.1 GCA_026129385.1 Anaerolineae bacterium | reverse complement strand
CAGGAGAACACCCATGACTTACGACGCCATCGTCATCGGTGCGGGGCACAACGGCCTCGTCGCCGCCGCCTACCTGGCCCGCGCCGGTCACAAGGTCCTCGTCGTCGAACGCTATCATGAGGTCGGCGGCGCAGCCATCACCGAGGAGCTGACCCCCGGTTTCCGCGTCTCGGCGGCGTCCTACTCCTTTAGCCTGTTCCGCCCCGAGATCATCGACGACCTGCGCCTGCGTGACTATGGCCTGGCGTGGTATGCCAAGAGTCCGTCGTACTTCATGCCCTTCCCCGACGGCCGCCACCTGTTCCTGTACGCCGATAGCCGCGAACGCAGCAAGGCCGCCATCGCTGCCTTCTCGCCGCGTGACGCCGAGGCTTACGATGAGTGGGAGAACTTCTGGGACCGGGTGTGCGACGTGATCGAGCCAACGCTGATGCAGCCACCTCTCAGCCTGGGTGAGCTGGCCGACCGCTTCGACGCGGCGGGCCTGGCTGACGACTTTCGCCGCGTGATGCTGCTGTCGACCACCGATCTGCTGAGTGAGTTCTTCGAGTCCGAATCCATCAAGGCTGCTATGGCCCCCCAGGCCATCATTGGCACGGCGGGCGGCTACTCAACCCCTGGCACGCCCTTCATCTGGCTCGTCCACGCCATCGGCCGCGCCATCGGGACGCGCGGGGTGTGGGGCTACGTGCGCGGCGGCATGGGCGCGGTGACGCAGGCCATCGCCGCCGCGGCCCGCGACCTGGGGACCGAGATTCGCACCCGCGCGCCGGTGGCCGAGGTGCTGGTCGAGCAGGGGGCGGCGCGGGGCGTCGTCCTGGACAGTGGCGAGACGGTGCGCGCCCGCGTCGTGCTATCCAACGCCGACCCCAGGCGCACCTTCCTCAAGTTGACGCCCGCCTCGGCCCTGCCCGCCGACTTCCGCGCCCGCATCGAGCGTCAATATCGGAGCGCGGGGCCGGTCTTCAAGCTCAACCTGGCCCTCCACGAGCTGCCGCGCTATACCGCCGCCCCCGCCCATGTCCCGCCGGAGGTCATCGGCCGCGCTACGGTGGACATCGCGCCGTCGCTGGCCTACATGGAGCGCGCCTACGACGATTTCAAGGCGGGCCAGCCGTCGCGGGAACCTTTCATCGAGATCTTCAGCCAGTCGCCCACCGACCCGACGATGGCCCCGCCGGGCAAGCATATCCTGTCGTGCTTCTGCCAGTGGGTCCCCTATGCCCCGGCTGGCCGCGACTGGGACGATGGCCTGCGCGAGGAGTTCGCCGACCGCGTGCTCGCCAAGCTGGCCGAGTACGCGCCCAACATGCGCGACGCCGTCATCGCCCGTCAGGCCCTGTCGCCGGTTGACCTGGAGCGGCGCTTCGGCCTGACCGGCGGCCACATCTTCCACGGTGAGTTGACGCCCGACCAGGCCTATCAGCTACGCCCGCTGTCGGGCTACGCCGACTATCGCACGCCCCTGGCGAACCTGTACCTGTGCGGCTCCGGCGCGCATCCTGGCGGCGGCGTCACCGGCATCCCCGGCCACAACGCCGCCCACGCCGTGCTGGCCGATCTCGGTAGGGTTGAACGTTGAAGGTCGCAGGTTGAAAGGGGGAAGAAGTTGGACAGGATTTACAGGATGGACAGGAGATGGTGAAGAGGTCTTTCTATATCTTGTCCAGCCTGTAAATCCTGTCTATCCGCTTGGCGCCACGTAAGACCCCACTCCTGGGCGCATCCTATGCGTGCCAGGATTGACCACCCAGCGCAACTGGCTATAATTGCTGTTTGTTGGGGCTGTAGCTCAGCTGGGAGAGCGCTTCAATCGCACTGAAGAGGTCAGGGGTTCGATTCCCCTCAGCTCCACCTTGAGTCTTCCGAAGTCCCTCGACTTCGGAAGTCTTCTATACACCCATCGGCGATGACCAGGAGTAGTAGGCCCTCCCGCCAGCGAGTCGGGGACAGTGCAAGCCCGACGCCTGCGCCCACCGGGAGCGCGACAGGCCGAACTCGCCTGCGAGCCGCTCCGCTGAACGGGTTGAAAGTTGCCACGAGCGCGTTCAATCCTGTAGGTGTGGCCGTTCCCCGCGTTAAGGGATCCAAGCGGTTGGCTTGGGGCTGTAGCTCAGCTGGGAGAGCGCTTCAATGGCATTGAAGAGGTCAGGGGTTCGATTCCCCTCAGCTCCACCTTCAACCAGGGTGGTACCGCGGAGTAGCCCTTCGTCCCTGACATGGACGGAGGGCGTTTTGATTCGGAACGACGGACCACCGACGACCGACGACCGACCGCGATAATTCAGCCGTGGTCAGCGGTCGGTGGTCGGTGGTCGCCACAGGCAGGAGGACCTACACAATGGAGAAGACCCACACCCCGGCGCGGGCCGAGCGCTTCGACCCGCCCAGTATCGAGCAGAAGTGGCAGGCGCGCTGGGAAGCCGACAAGCTGTATCACGCCGAGGTCGACGCCTCGCAACCGAAGTATTATTGCCTGACGATGCTGCCTTATCCGAGTGGCGACCTTCATGTGGGCCACTGGTACGCCATGGCGCCCTCCGACACGAACGCCCGCTACCGCCGGATGCAGGGATACAACGTCGTCTTCCCTATCGGCTTCGATGCGTTCGGCCTGCCCGCCGAGAATGCCGCCATCAAGCGCAAGATCCACCCCTACACCTGGACCTACGATAACATCCCGCGCATGCGCCAGCAGCTGCGCTCGATGGGGGCGATGTGGGACTGGGAGCGTGAGGTGGTCACGTGTGATCCTGAGTACTACACGTGGAACCAGTGGTTCTTCCTGAAGATGTACGAGCGCGGGCTGGCCTACCGCAAGGCCGCCATGGTCAACTGGGATCCGGTGGACCAGACAGTGCTGGCGAACGAGCAGGTCATCGACGGGCGTGGCGACCGGTCGGGCGCGCTGGTCGAACGGAGGCTGATGGAGCAGTGGCATCTGAAGATCACCGCCTACGCCGACGAGCTGCTGGACAACCTGGACACGATGGACTGGCCTGAGCGTGTCAAGACCATGCAGCGCAACTGGATTGGCCGCTCCGAGGGCGCGCAGGTAACTTTCCGTACTGAGGCGAATGACCCCATCGAGGTATTCACCACGCGGCCTGACACACTGTGGGGCGCGACGTTCATGGTGTTGGCGCCGGAGCATCCCCTGGTGGAGAAGCTGACTACGCCCGCACAGCGCGAGGCCGTGGCTACCTACGTCAAGTATGCCTCCCACCAGAGTGAGATTGAGCGCATGGCCGAGGGCAAGGAGAAAACCGGCGTCTTCACCGGCGGCTACGCGGTCAACCCGGTCAACGGCGCGCGTATCCCCGTCTGGATCGCCGACTATGTGCTGATTACCTATGGCACGGGCGCGATCATGGCCGTCCCGGCCCACGACCAGCGCGACTTCGAGTTTGCCCGCAAGTTCGACCTGCCGGTGGTCGTCGTCATCCAGCCGGAGGATGAGGGCGCACATGGCGGTGCGCCCCTACACGGCGCGACCATGCCCCAGGCCTACAATGGCGAGGGCGTCATGGTTAACTCCGACGGCTTCGACGGCACGCCCACGACCGACGGCGCGGCGGTCAAGAAGGTCATCACCTGGCTGGAGGAGAAGAGGCTAGGCAAGGGCCATGTGCAGTACCGCCTGCGCGACTGGCTGCTCGGCCGCCAGCGCTACTGGGGGACGCCTATCCCGATGGTCTACTGCGACACCTGCGGTATTCAGCCGGTGAGATACGACGACCTGCCAGTTCTGTTGCCCATTGACGCCGAGTTTCTGCCAAGCGGCCAAAGCCCGCTGCTGTACCACGAGGGTTTCCTGAACACCACCTGCCCGCAGTGCGGCGGCGCGGCGCGCCGCGAGACGGATACGATGGATACGTTCGTCGACTCGTCGTGGTACCAGTACCGCTACCTCAGCCCCCACTACGAGGCTGGCCCCTTCGACCCGGCCGAGGGCGACTACTGGCTACCCGTGGACCAGTATACGGGTGGCATCGAGCACGCTATTCTGCACCTGCTGTACACGCGCTTCTGGACCAAGGTCATGCGCGACATGGGCCTGGTAGACTTCGATGAGCCGATGACGCGCCTCTACAACCAGGGCATCATCCTGGGTGAAGACGGCGAGAAGATGAGCAAGTCGCGCGGCAATGTCATCGCGCCGGATACGCTGGTCGAGCGTTACGGGGCGGACACTGTGCGCCTGTACCTGATGTTCATCGGGCCGTGGGACCAGGGCGGCCCGTGGTCGTCCAGCGGCATCGAGGGCGTGGCGCGTTTCGTCAACCGGCTGTGGGGCATGATCCTGGAGCCGCGCGAGATGGGCGCGGTGGATGCGGCCGCCGAGCGTAGCCTGCTGCGCCGCCTGCACCAGACGATTCGGGATGTCAGCGAGGATCTGGAGGGCTTCCGCTTCAACACGGCTGTCGCCGAGCTGATGAAGCTCAACAACGACCTGTTGAAGGCGAAAGAGGCGGGCCTGTACGGCACGCCGGTCTGGAACGAGGCAGTTCAGGTCTTCGTGCTACTGTTGGCCCCCCTGGCCCCCCACCTGGCCGAGGAACTATGGGGCCGTCTCGGCCAGCCCTACAGCGTCCACCAGCAGGCCTGGCCCAGCTACGACTCCGCTCTGGCCGCCGAGGACGTCATTGAGGTACCGGTGCAGGTCAACGGCAAGGTTCGCGCGCGTGTGGTCGTTGCCGCTGATACAGACGAGGTTGCCTTGCGCGCCGCTGCCCTGGCGACCGACGCCGTGCAGAAGGCGCTGGCGGGCGCGACCCCGCGCAAAGTCATCGTCGTGCCGGGCAAGCTGGTGAATGTGGTCGTATAGGCGGGCTAGCTCCGCCACGAGGATTCATCATACTATGCGACGTCTCTTCTTACTGGACGTCCTGCGCGACCCCGCGTCGCGTCCCAT
>JAHCIE010000287.1 GCA_026129385.1 Anaerolineae bacterium | reverse complement strand
TCACCACCTGCGAGAAAACCTTGTCCGTCACCAGCACGATGCGCCCCTCGACCGTGCCCCACGCCTTGTCGCCCCACGCCTTGTCGTCGCCCCCCGGCGGCGTCACCGTCGCCCCCGATTGGGCAGTCAGCATCAGCCAGCCCAGGTTCAGCGGCTTCTTATCCCAGCCCGCCAGCGTCGTCGCCACTGTCTCATCCATCGGCGCCGCGTTCCCGACACCCAATCCATACTCCCCCAGCCGCCCCACCGTGCTCACCCACACCGGCCCCGCCATGGAGTGGACCGGAAACAGCAGCAGATGGGCATCGAAAACGCTCACCGTCCCCTGCTGCCCGCCCTCGCTCCCCCTGGCCGTGCCGAAGGTGTAGCAGATGGGGCAGTCGCGGTCGCCGCAGTGGTTTTTCGAGCCAGCGCAGTCCGGTCGCCCGGCCTGGTACGCCGCGTACTGGCGAATCGCCCCGCCCAGGCTCGTGCCCGGAATCTTGGGCAGCCGCGTCCCCGGCTCGCGCACGATATCCATATCCACCCGCCCCAACCGCGTGCCCCCCGTCCCCACGTGCAGCGGGTCCAGGCACATCAACACGTAGCGCTGCTGCGTCATTTTAGGCATCGCTCACCCCCTTCGTTTCCTTGCTGGCGTCCGCCGCGCCCGCCCCCTCGAACAGGTCGAGGCGCGCGTACAGGTTGATGATGTCCGTCAATGTTCCGCGCGTAGCGTGGTCCGCCCACTCGTCGTAATCGATCTGGGGCTTACCGCGCCAGTCGGCCGTCACAATCGCGTCGCGGCAGAACTGCCAGAACGCGCCACCTTTCTGCAACTCCTCACCCTGCGGCTGCCAGGCCTTGCGCTTCCCCTCGATAGCGTCGCGCAACGCATGCCGCTGCGACGCCGACAGCCCCACCCCCAGCACGCCCGCCAACGTCTGGAAGTGCGGCAGGTCGTCCAGCAGGTAGGGGCGACGCGGCATCCTCAGCCGTCGCCCGTCGGTGTCATACGCAATCTCGAAACGCCGCGCCGCCGCATCCAGCCACTCGACATCCAGCGTCGCCGGCGTGAAGTACACCTGGTCGCCCTTTCGCAGGTCGCCGACGTGGACCAGCCAGCACGACTCCGCCGCTCCCGGCCGTGGCCCCTTGAACTTGCGCGTTCGGGTCGCCACCTTGCTGTCGTCGCCGTCCGTCGCCACGAACACATAGGGGTACCACTCATCGTCCGTCTTGCCGTCGCCCATCTTGACGGGCACGCGCCAGGTCAGCGCCCCGCCGTCCTCGCCGCCTTCGAGATGGACCACGCAGGCCGTGCCCTCCGTCGCCACGTCCTTCACCCGCCAGCGCTCGTCGGCCGGCCGCCCCGGGTAGGTCAGCATCCGCCGCCCGGCGTCGAGGGCTGCCATGAGGGGCAGCTTGCGCTGGAAGAAGATGACGCCAAGCGAGAGAGGGAGGCGATTCCGCACCTTGCCAAACTCCTGTTGATAGGCCTGGCCCATCTTCGACAGCAAGGCGAAAGCATCATGACCAGGCACGAGTGCAATGAACTGGTCCGGCGACGCTAACAGCGTCAGATAAGGTGAGTAGCTTCCCATTGGCCCATCTATCTGCGTCGCACTCGCTACCCGGAAGGTTGTCCGCGTATCGGGACGATCAGGGTCGGTTACCTCCACGGTCTCGTTCACCTGCGGATCTCCAAGCTGCAAATTACTGATCGTGATGAACCGCTGTTCATCAGGGCGCCAGAGGAGGCTGATGGTCTGCCCATCAACAGTACCGTCATATGGAACACCCGCGCGCCACCCATCTATCTTGTCAGGGGCGACATAGCGGCGCGCATTTCGGGCCTCGGCTCCCTTCACTCTCTGACCGTAGCTGTGTTGCTTGAGAATCTGATCCGATGTCCAGGTCCAGAATCGTTCCGTCGTCTCCCAGATACGTCGCAGTCTAGCCAGAGAGGGATTCTTGGCGACAGCCTTGTCCCCTGTCTCAGGCTTGTTGACGAGCATCGTCTTCACCAAAGCGCCCGATAGCCAGCCGTCGAGGTCGAATCGCCCTACGATCAAGGCCACGATGTCTTTGTGGTCGGCAATCTCGTCGAGCCAGATAGTCGACGCCTCGCGGCTTTCCCACGCCTCGATGCGCGACTGCCGGCGTTGGCGGCATATGCCGCACGTATCCTCCTTCTCGGCCTTCGACCGCAGTCCACAGACAGGGCACACCTCGCGCCCGCTGCCGCTCCACGCGCTCGCGACGGCGCTGGGGTCAGGGTAGGCTGCCACGGGGGAACTGAGAATCGCGCCGATGGGGGGCACATCGTAGGTTCGGTCTGGCAGTTGCGCCTTCCACCCCTCCTTGTCCAGATCAAGCTTGGGTACAACTTCGCCTGATAAAGCCAGGCTGGTGTCGTCGCTGGCGGTCCCCTGCGCGAAGGCCGTCTCAAGCAAGGTTCGCAGTGTCTTTTTCTGGCCGTCTGTGCTATCGAGTAAGTCATCGATGTCAGGAACCACATAAACATGGTCGTTCGCGCCGGCGTAGGCGCGCGTCGCCAACGGCAGGTCCTCTTCTAGAAGCCGTCGTACCCGCTCAAAGGCGTCATCCAAGAGTTGTTGGCGAGCCAGCAGATCTGGAATCCGCGTCACGTTGCTCAGAAACGCAAGGCGGTTCACGCGAATACAGAGTAAGCGCCAGCGCAAGTCTTGTGGCTCGGGCTTATGGCCCAGCAGGGCGCCCGCGACAGCCGCCTTGTACAGCGCGGCTACCAGGCTGGACCAGTCCCACAGAGTGACCTCGTTGATGGGCCGCCGCGTCTCGCCCAGTGCACGGGAGAAGACGTCGCGCACCTTTGGCTCTAGGACCTGGCGTGGAGCGAGAGGATCGAGTGGCAGTGTACCGAGAGCTGCCGTCAATCCTGTCACCGGATCGTCTTCCACTCCGAAAGCGGTGCTCAGCCGCGTATCCTCCTTAGGCTGCTTACCCTCGCTGGGCGAGTCCTCTTTCTCGACATGAGCCGCGTTATGGCATCTTCCCAGGGCACGCACGAGCCAGAGCGTATCGGGTTTACGCATACTGGTCGGGGTACCTGTTTCTATCAAACCTCGAATAGGAACCGCCTCACCAAGAAGAGTCAGCTTCGCATCTGCCTCTACCCGCGACACCTGGTCTTTCTTGTAGGCATTCGGGAGGCCTTCGGGTGCATCACTTGCCTGTTTCTCTATATGCTCGTCTGCGCACTTGCCCATATCGTGCAGCCACGCGGCCACCTCCGCCAGCAAGAGGGCGTCGCGGTGCTTGGCCAGGATGGTGAGATCGTTAGGCATGCTTGGTCACTCCTAGCGCTGTCGCCACGTCATTGGACTCCTCGCCGCTAAGCTGCTTCCTCAGTTCGTCGAACGAGCTGAATGTGCAACTCGCCCAGACGGGCGCAGACGGTGGAGGCGGCTCGATAGGCGCTGGCGGCTGGCTGGCAAGCGCCTTCCCCTCGCGCTCCCACCAGCCTTTCGCCTTCTCATAGACCTGCTTGTCGGACTTGCTCAATCTGCCAATCTCGGCTGCCGTGCGCTCCCGGAATGTGCCGTCGGGGTTGAGATACTCTCGCTTCAGGACGCCCGGCGCGGCAAAGTGGCGTGGCAGCGATGGGTCTCGGGAGGGAGCAGCAGGGAGAGTAGGTTGACTCGCCGGAGAGACGACCTCCGCTCGCACCGTCAGTGTCCCGTTGACCGTCTCCCGCGCCACGCCAAACCCGCTGCTCGTCTTGGCCCCGAAGCCGTACGTCGTCAGCATCGCCTGTAGCGCCTGGGCGACCAGCGGCAAGTCGGCGGCCACCTCGGCGCGGATCTCCGCCTCGTCCTGGCCGATACAGTCGAAGGGCACGTACAGCAGGCTGAACACGCCCGTGGCACAAGGAGGAACACACTCCAGATAGATCGGTAGCGTACCCGCCTTGGTCTCACGCGAGTGAGGGTTGATCACCTCGACGTCGATGCGGTCGAAGTAGGTTGGGTAATACATCAGACGGCCACGATGACTTGGCAGGGTGTCTCTGTCACGCACATCAAAACAAGCCTGTAGCATCTCTCGATAGAGGGGTACAGCATCGGGCTTGGCCGCGTCTAGGAAAGCCGCGAACTCGTGGCTCCGCTCTATCTCCTGTCCCTTCTCGTCTCCGAAGAGTAGAGCTTGTCTCAGTCTTTCGCGTGCGAACTTCTCAGCGTCTAGCTCATCCCTCTTCTGAATCAGCCGTGTATGCATTGCCACCCATCGCATACGCCCTTTCCAGCCAGATGCCGACACCATTGGTACCTTGAATACCTTGTCCTTGCGCACAGGGTTGACACCATCGCTGACGTACAGGGGGTCATCGTCTTTGCTGATGTAGGCCTTGGCGACCGTGAGCGTGAACTGGAGAAAGGCTGAAAAGGGAGGTAGCGCCTCCAATGCAGGCACATCGGGCTTCAGTAAGCCGAGGTCTGTCAAGTCCTGTTGCGCCGGCTTGATCAACCCTTGAGCGTATCGACTCGGCTTCGATTCGTCGCAGTCGGCCTCCGCTTGAGATTGACTGCCATCTTGGCGACTGGGCTGCGAGGCGTGAACCAGGCTCAGGTAGCTGTTGACCGCATCCCCTTTGTTCTCTTCACCTGCCAACAACTGGATACGCACTGCCATGTCCTGGATGTCGTATCTGTGTTCAGAGCCGCCCGCCAGCGCGTCCGCATCTTTGGCCGAAGCGGCTGCGAGAGCAGCGTACAAGTCATAGTTCACGCAGAACCTCCTCACCGGTCTTCACCGTGTAGCCGCCTTTTCCAAGTTCCGCCTCGATGCGCTCGCGCATTGCCCTGTCGCGCGCATATCCCCAGACCCGACCACTCTCGACCTTGAACGAGAAGAGCTTCTTGCTAACGGCCGGCTGAGTTGGACCTCCCCCGCGACGGCCCCGCAGAAAC
>JAHCIE010000286.1 GCA_026129385.1 Anaerolineae bacterium | reverse complement strand
TTGCTGGCAGAAAGCGACTACGTGTCGGTCCACGTGCCCCTCGGCCCTGACACGCGGCATCTCCTCGGTGCGGCGGAACTGGGGCAGATGAAGCCGTCGGCGTATCTCATCAATACCAGTCGTGGCCCTCTCATCGACGAGGCGGCCCTCGTCCGCACCCTTCAGGAAGGGCGGATTGCGGGCGCGGCGCTGGACGTGTTCGAGACCGAGCCGCTGGATCCCGCCTCGCCCCTACGGAACATGGACAACGTCGTACTCACGCCCCACATGGGGGCGACGTCGGAGCAGGCGCTACCCGCGCTGCGCCGCGAGGCGTGCGACACGGCCATCCACTGGTTTGCCGAGGGCTGGGCGCCCAACGTGGTCAATCCCCAGGTGCGGGAGCGGCTGCGGTCGCGGCGATCTAGCGCTGATTGAGGGTGTAGCGCACGCTATCAGGGGAACACTTACCGAGACCCAGCAAGGCGTCGATGGGCAGGGGTGTGACAATTTCCAGCGGCACGCGCTCGCCCGTCCCGCCGACGGCGTCGTACAGGCCAAGCTGTACGTGCCAGGCGCGGTTCCGCCCCAACTGCGACGGTGGCGGAACCGCCAGCGTCGCCTCGACCACCGTACCGGGCATGATGGACGTGAAAGGCAGACGACCGCCCTGGGGCATGGAGTCGATCTGGGACAGGATGTAGGCTGCATCGCCCGGCACGCACGCTTCGCGCTGCTCGTCGATGAAGTGGGCGAAGACGCTCCAGTCGCGCGTCAACGGGCAATGAATCTGCCACGCCAGATGGAGGATGACCGGCGTGCCGCGCGAGCCGTCCCACTCGGCGGCGGGACTCGTCCACAGGGACAGGCACGCCTGCGCCGCGCCCGGCTCAGTCAGGCGCACCTCTACCGCCCCGGTCGGCGGCTGCCACGTCGCGGCGGCGACTGGCGGGTCGGGCGCGTAGGCAGGGCCGATGAGCCGTAGCGGGATGACGGCGGCGGCGATGCCCAGTAGCGCGACGGGCAGCGCGCCCAGCCAACGCGGGCGATACGCGCTCAATCCCCAGGCGACGGCCAGCGCGATGACCGACAGGGTCGGGAAGAGCAGTCGCCCCTGCCCCGCCAGCACCTGGCGATTGAACTGCCACCACGCGCCGATCAGGAGCGCGGTGTAGCCGAGCAGCAGGGCGACGATGACCAGGTTGTCCGTGCTGCGCGCCTCTCCGTGTGGTGCGGGCGGCGACGAGGTGGCGACACCCACCGCGCCCCGCCCGAGCGGAGCGTTGCCGGTTCGGGCACGCCAGACCCGCAGCGCCCAGCCCCCCGCCGCCATGATGAGCAGCGCGACGGTCCCGGCATAGAACCCCGCCGGGGCCAGGATGTTGAACCAGCCAAACACGCCCCAGAAGGATAGATACACGCCGCGCAACTCCGCGCCGAGGTCGGCAGGCGGCCAGATCCGCTTGCCGGTCGCCTGGGCCACCCACCGCGTCGCCAGCGGGTCGCCCAGGGTGCGCCAGTTGTCAAGGGTCCACCCGCCGGCGATGACCAGCCACGCCGCGCCGATGACCAGGGCGTAGGCGGCCAGGCGGGTCAGCGGAAGACGGTCGCGCCAGGCCACCCAGACCAGGGCGGCCAGGGCGACGGGATAGAGCAGGGCGCCACTGGCTTTCGCCAGACTCGCCGTGGCCATGACAGCCGCCAGC
This sequence comes from Anaerolineae bacterium, assembly GCA_026129385.1. Classification (GTDB taxonomy): domain Bacteria; phylum Chloroflexota; class Anaerolineae; order Epilineales; family JAHCIE01; genus JAHCIE01. The sequence goes on along the minus strand of JAHCIE010000286.1, from coordinate 3,247 downwards.
GCGGCGACCAGGGGCCACGCCGCGCCGCGCCGCACGACCAGAACGGTCAGCCACAGGCCGACGGTGGTCAGGGCGACGACCAGACTGTCGTTGCTGACCACGCCACTCAGGAACAGGAACTGGGGGTTGAAGGCGACGACGGCCATCGCCAGCAGCGCGGCCCACGGCTCGGCCGGGGCGACAGCCCGCGCCAGCAGGTACGTGCAGCCGACCGTCACCGCGCCGAGGAGCAGGCTCAGCAGCCGCACCAGGCGCACCGCCAGCCCCGTGCCGCGCCAGGGATCGGGCAGTCCGTGGTGGACGACGACGTTCACATTGTCCTCGGCAGTGGTCAGGCCGATGCGGGCGTGGGGGTTGACGGGGTAGGCCGTGGCAAAGTCGGACGTATCCACCAGGGCGACCAGGGGCGCGGCCAGCAGGTAGTAGCCGGGGGCGTGGAAGGCCATCTGCCGCCAGGGGGTCGGCTGGCGCGTGGCCGGATCGGCGGCCAGCTTGGGCGGCAGCGCGCCCGTGTGCGCCAGATGCTCGATGACGGCGAAGTGGTACAGCTCGTCGGGGGCCTCGAACAGGGGCGTGGCGAGGCTGTAGAGCGCGGCCAGGGCGAGGTAGACGCCCAGGCACAGCAGGGCCAGACGCGGCGCATGGCGGTCCAACATGCGCCGATTGTAGCGGCGTATGAGGCGGCTTGTCAAAGGTGGGGGCGATGGCTCGCCTCACGGCGCATCCGCCGGATAGGCTGATCGATGACTGACGAGATGTCTGCCGCGCTAGCCGGAGGGTAATAAGTCGGAGTTGAGATGCGACCTACCCTTTGCTAAGACAAGCTGCAAAGAGGCGTTTGTGAGGAGCCTATCAATGGATGAGTATGCGTCAGGCGCTCCCTTGAGGGTGGCGCTGGCGCTGGCGAAGCCCATCGAGCGCTACGGGCTGCGGGCGGCGCTGGCGGAGGAGGATGGGATCGAGATTGTGGCTGAGGTCGACGACGTAGCCGCCGCCGAACGCGCTGTGGTCGCTCGCCGACCCGATGTCATCGTGCTGGATTGCGACCTGAGCGAAAGTCTGGGCGCGGGCGTGGACACCGTCGTCCGGCTGATACCTCAAACAGCCGTGCTGGCGTTCGGCCCGTTGGACGAGGAATGCGTTATCCAGATGGTGGCGGCGGGGGTGAGCGGCTATCTGTACCATGGTGAAGGCCTGGCGCTGGCAAGTGAGGCCGTCAGGGCCTGTGCCAGCGGCCAGGCATGGTACAGCCCGGCTGTCGTGCCGTTTCTTGTTCAGGGGCGGCCAGGGTGGCCGCGTCACCGCTGGCCACGCCGGGCGGGGACGACAGCCGCTGAGCCGACCCTGACAGAGCGCCAGTGGGAGGTGTTGCGGCTGGCGGCGGAGGGGCAGGCCAACAAGGAGATCGCTCAGGCGCTAGGCCTTCAGCGGTCGACCGTGGAGGAACATCTGTCACGGGTGTATGCGAAACTCGGCCTGCGAGGTCGCGCGCAGGCGGTGCGCTGGTACGTCGAGCGCGAGATGCGCGGCACATAAGGTGTGCCCTGGCCTGACACCAGGGTTTTCAAGGGTGTGCACCCCTGGATTCCCCCCATTCCCAACTCTCTATTTCGGGGTTAAGATGGTGTTACGTCGCAGGCGCTGCCGCCTGCACCCTCTACTCAAAGGAGAGTAAGGATGTCTCGTTCTGTAACGCCCGGCTCTCGGTCACTACCCTGGCGAGCACGGCTTGGACGCGCTGTACTACTGGTCCCACCGCAATCGGTTTGCATAACGATGAGGATGCGGCCAAGAGATGCAGTGACGGGTCGGCCGCTTCAGTGGAGAACTGGGCACGTAATGCAGGCTATGGAGAAGCGAATCTGACGCCACAGCCGCCGAATCAAGGAACTGTTTTCGCGCGTCCGTATTCGGCGTATTCCTTGCAGCCCACAGTTAGGAACGACGAGGCTTTCCGCACCCGGCTGGTCGCCTGGACTGGTCAGCGTTAAGCCGATAGGGTCAAGAGGTTGCTGGCCTCTTGACCCTATCGCCGGTCCCCACCTGATCCCATGAGAGAGAGCATAGCCATGAAATCTCGATTGCTGCAAGCCCTGACCCTCCTCGCCAGCCTGGCGCTTCTAGGTGTGCTCGCCATTTCGTCGCGCGCCGCCGAGCCACCCGCCAATACGCAGCTCTACCTTCCGTTGGTGATGCAGCGCAGCGCCTTGCCCGAGCCGCGAGAACTGCCCCTGGTCGGCAACCTGGGCGGGACGGCCTCGGCCATCGATGTGGTCGACCAGACGATGTACGTGGCGGTCGGCCGCGAGATGCTGGTGTTCGATGTGACGGATGAAAAGACCCCGCGGCTCATCGGCCGCACGGGCTGGCTGGGCGACTTCGTCGCCGACATCGACGTGCGTGGCCCGTATGCCTACGTCGCGTGTGGGACGACAGGCATCCGCATCTTCGACGTGAGTGACCCCACGACGCCGCGCCAGGTCGCCGTCTACGCCACACCGGGCGCGGCCTCCAGTCTGTACTTCGTGGGCAACCTGGCCTATGTGGCGGACATGGGGGGCGGCCTGCGTGTCCTGGACGTGGCCTCCCCGACCCATCCGGTCGAGCGAGGCAGCTACACTGGCTTACGGGACGCCTCGGATGTGGTGGTGGTCGATGGCCTGGCGTACCTGGCCGACAACGACACGGGCTTGTGGATCGTGAACGTCGCCAATCCAGAAGCGCCGAAGCTGGTGGCGCATCAGTGGGACCAGGATGACGCGATTGGCATCGCCGTCGGGGGGCACTACGTGTATCTGGTGGATGGGGATTGGGACCTGGGCATCTATGATGTGCGCGACCCGGAGAAACCGGAGGCGGTGGGGTTCATCTACGTGGGCGGGGCGAGCGACGTGGACGTGGTGGGATCGTACGTCTACGTGCCGGGGCGGAGCTTCCAGGTCATCGATGTCTCGACACCGTCGCAGCCCAAGCGGGTAGGCCGCTACGAGACGGGGTCGTTGAGCACCAAGATCATCGGGGAGCGGGCCTACCTGGCCACATCCGTGCCAGGCCCGACCATCCTCGACCTGGCTGACCCCACGACGCCGGCTCTGGTGGGCAATCGGACCTTTCCGAACTACGCTTTCGAGGTTCAGGTCGTGGGGACGACGGCTTACGTAAATGACGCTGATACAGGGCTGCACGTGGTGGACGTGAGACAGCCCGCGCGGCCAGCGGAGGTAGCGAACTACCCGCAATGGCACGC
>JAHCIE010000285.1 GCA_026129385.1 Anaerolineae bacterium | reverse complement strand
CCAAGGACGGAGGACCAATAGGGCTTCCTGCCTTCGTCCTTGGCCCTTCGTCCTGGGTCGTTTCTAGAGAATCTCGATCTCGTAGGTAACCAGCTCCACGTCGAGACGCTCGCGCTCCAGCCAGTCGATGCACTTTTCCAGGACAGCGTGGGCGTGCGCGGCCTCATTGGCGGCGATGGCGAGGCCTATGAGGGTCATGCCGGGAGCGTCGAGGAGGTCAATCTCAGCGGCGGAGACGAGGAACTCCCGCCGCAGGGCGGCCAGGATGGGGCGCAGGACGCTGCGCTTGTCCTTCAGCGTGGCGGCCCCATAGATGCGCATCTCGATGCTGGACGCGCCGATGATCAGGGCCATGCCCGGATAACCTCAGGGCGGGTCAGGGGAATTGCCTCGCGCAGGACCAACTGATCGCCGTCGAGCTTGTAGACCCCGGCGTGCTCGGCGTCGAGGATCGCGAGGGTATTGACATGGTCGGTGTTGCGCTTGTGCGGCTCGACGAGCCAGCAACCGGAGTTGAGCAGATGTAGCGTCTCGCCGCCGGGTAGCGCGGCGGAAGCAAGGCCGGAGCGGTGGCTGTGGCCGAATACCAGGATGTCGGGGGCAACGAAGCCGGGGCCGGCCTCGGCGGCCATGAGGCGTAGCAGCCAGTGGGCCGAATCGGCGAAGCGCTCGACGTCCACTTCGGGTGTGCCGCGCTCGCGCATGGAGCTGGAAGAGCGGAGGAGGTCGCGAATGCGCGCGAGAAGGGTCCAGCCCCACCACGTCTTCCAGCCTTGCACCTGCTGCCAGTAGGCTTGCAGACGGTCGGGGGTGCGGTCCCCCAGGGAGCCAGCGTAGACCATCTCATAGAAGATGCTGATGCCGCGCTCCAGGTCCTCACGGGTCAGAGTGGCGAGGCCGACGCCCTCGAGTTGCTTGAGAATCAGCATAGGGAAACTGGCAAACAAGTCACCGCCCTTGAGCGTCGCCAGGTGATGACCGTGGTGAAATGCCACCCGCCGTGTGCCGATGGTACGCACGTAGTCCGGGTACTTAACCACGAAGCGGTCGCGGATCTGTGGCCCTAACAGGCCGACCAGGAATGAGTCGGTGTAGGTGTAGTCGGCTTGGTAGCGACGCGGCGGTCGCTCGCCCCGCCGGAGGTACGCGGTCTGGTCCTGCTCGATATGCTGAATCAGAAGGTGATAGTCGTGGTTACCTGGTACGTAGGTGATGCGCTCGACAGGCAGCGACGACAGTCGCGCCAGGAAGGGGGAGGCCTCGCGGTGGGCGAGGGAGAAGGGTGCGCCCCACATCTCCCAGATGTCTCCCAACAGGACAATCTCATCGAGGGGGCCGAGCCGCTCGAGGGCGCGGATGAGGTAGGCCAGGGTGGCGGCGGCCGGGGCGCCGCGCGTCACATCATGGGTGGTCGCGCCCAGGGTAGCCAGATCTTCACCGAAGTGCGTATCGCTGATGACAACAACGGGCTTCTGGGGGCCGGGCGATGCCAGGTCGAACATGCGCGTCTCCAACGATCAGGCGGCAGATCGCCCCACCTAGCTCTCCTTGAGCCAGCGCAGGGCGTCGAAATTGACCTCGCGACGCGCGGCATCCGGCTCGCCGGTCTGGTCGGTGAGGCGGATGCTTGCGCCCTCGGCGGGAAAGGGATACACGCCGAGGGATACCCACTCGTCGAAGTAGCGACTCTGATCAACGGAGACGCTGGTCTGGCCCTCCTCGTGGCTGATGAGATACTGGGCATTGAGAGTGGTCGCGTGGACGCCAGGGATGAATACCTGGGCCTCGTAGCGGCCCGGTGCGCCCAGGCGCGGTCGCCATTCTCCCCACTCCGTTACACGCGGGCTGGCATAGGTGTACAGGGAGGAGCCGTTCCAGCCATACATGGAGGTGTACCAGTGTGGGGTGTCGGAGCGAATAAACGTACCGAACAGTTGCTCGTTTGGCTCACTGTCGACGATGATGCCCGGCGCTTCGAACTGGGCGGGGCGGTGCTGGCGTGTGAACGGAATGGTGGGAAAGTAGCACGCTAGCACCCGGGAACGGTCGCTCACGAAGGGCTGCCAGTTATCGGGCGGCAGGTCGCACTGGCGTATCTCGTAGTGCAGGTGGGCGGGCCAGATGTTGTTCGCGCCCTTGCCGATGCTCCCGATGGGTTGGCCGCGCTCGACGGTTTGCCCCACCTCGACCAGCCGCTCCTTGAGGTGAGCATACTGGGTCCACACCGTCGCGCCATTGGGTAGGCTGTGCTGGACGAGGACGATGTTGCCCCACGAGGGCGTATAGTAACCAGATGCAACCACCATGCCGTTAGCGGTGGCGTATACTGGTAGCCCCAGGTCAGCGTCACCAGGGCCGGGGCCGTTCCAGTCATCGCCGGTATGCCAGGCGCGAAACGTGCGATAGTAGTCGTCGTCGGCGAGGCCGACGGCCGAATAGTAGCCTGGGGGTGGCTCGGCTGCGTCGCGCGGTCCGACCGGGAAGTCGAAGCCGTCAACCACGGTAGGTGGCGCGGCGACTTCAACGGCGCTGGTTGCGCCAGGGCTGGCGATGGCGAAGCCGCCGATTAGTGAAGGTTCGGCGCTCATGACCGCCGGCCCGGCGAGGGTCGTGTCGCGGACGGCGAAGCGCAGGCCTGGCTCGGCGCCGGCGAGCCGCAGCAGAGCCGCCTCGATCGCTTGGGCTTCGGGGCCGCCGCCCTGTCCAGTCCAGGTAAAGCCGGAGAGGTAGAGGGGCTTGTCGCCTACGGGTGGGAAGGCAGCTAGAGCGGCCTGGATGCGGTCAACCTGATCCGAGAGGGCGTTGGGCGGAATCGGGCCGCTGGCCTCAGGCAGGGTAGGCCAGAAGGCAACGCCATCGAAGGGGGTGGCGGAGTTGGTCGCCGTCCGCACGGCCTCCCAGGCCGTCGAGCCGATGCCGAAGGTCAGGGTCTGGGCAAGGTACGCGGGGCCATCGTCCGCTACCGTCACCGCGCCTGCGACCAGGACGGTCTGCCGTGCCTGGCCATCGGCCTTGATCTCTTCGTAGACCAGAGCGAGGGCACGCGCGAAGGCAGCCGGGGAGAGGGCTGGCTTCGCCGATGCATCGCGCCGATTGGGGCCAGGCAGTATCTCAAAGGTGGGAATGCGGTCGCGATAGCGCGCGATGACGCTGGCGGCGTTGGTCACGAATTGGGTGTACCATTTCGCGCTGCCGATGTCGCCACCCGCCAGGTTAGCCTCGAGAACGCCGTACAGCGGCAGCTGGGCGTCGGCAAGGGGTTCGACCAGGCTGTCGTAGGCGGCCTGCCAGCCGCGAATCTGAGGGGAGCGCCAGGGGCCAAGACGAAAGGCAACGCGAACGGAACCGAGGGCATGGTGCGATGACATAATATGGCTCGCGGTAAGGATGATGGGATTCAGTGCCTCAGATAGATGACCAACGGTGTCACAACTGATTGGAACGCAATTGTAGCACTTGGGGATACGGGCACAAAACTAGCGCTGGAGATGAGTATGGCCAGACACCAGAAGCCGAGGGTGGTCATTGTCGGCGCAGGCTTCGGCGGGCTGCGCGTGGCGAAAGGGCTGCGTGGTAAGGGCTTCGAGGTCGTCGTGATTGACCAGCACAACTTTCACACGTTCATGCCGCTCCTGTATCAGGTGGCTACGGCGGCCCTCGAACCGGAGCAGGTTGTCTACCCCGTGCGGGGGATATTTGACACGCGCGCTATTCGCTTCCTGCTGGCGCGGGTGGAGTCGGTGGACCTGGCCGCCAAGACGCTGCTGACGACGCGGGGACCGATTGACTACGACTATCTTGTGCTGGCTGCGGGCAGTGTTACCAATTTCTTCGGCCAGAAGGACATCGAGGCGGTCGCCCACGGTCTGAAGGACCTATGGGAGGCGGAGACGCTGCGCAATCACGTGCTAACCGCGTTCGAGCGAGCCAGCGTCGAGCCGGACATGGCAAAGCGCGACGCTCTACTGACGTTCACCATCGTGGGCGGTGGGCCGACCGGCGTGGAGCTGGCGGGGGCGTTGTCGGAACTCATCTACGACGACCTGGCGGAAGACTATCCCTACCTGGACTTCAACCGCGTCAAGGTCATCTTGCTTGAGGCCTCTTCATCCCTGCTGGCGGCCTTCGACTCGTCGCTCCGCGAGGCAACCCTGCGCCGACTGGGTCAGATGGGTGTCGACGTGCGGCTCAATGCGGTCGTGGCGACGGCTACGCCGGAGGTGGTGGGCCTCAAAGATGGGACGTTGATTCCTAGCCATACCCTGATCTGGGCGGCGGGCGTGCGCGCGGCGACTCTGGCGGGGCAGCTGGGCGTGCCGCAGGCGCGCGGGGGGCGGGTTCCTGTTCTGCCGACGCTGCAACTGGCCGACGCGCCCGATGTGTTCGTCATCGGCGACATGGCCTACTTTGAGCAGGACGGTCAGGCGTTGCCGCAGGTGGCGCCGGTGGCGATTCAGCAGGGCGATCTGGTGGCGGCTAACCTTGAGCGTCTGGCGCGCGGTGAGACGCTCGAGCGCTTCGTCTACAAAGACAAGGGCAGCATGGCGACGATTGGGCGTAGCGCGGCAGTGGCGCAGGTAGCGGGGCTTAAGCTGACAGGATTCCCAGCCTGGGCCGCCTGGCTGGGGGTGCATCTGGTGCAGTTGATTGGCTTTCGCAACCGCGCCATGGTACTTATCAACTGGGGCTACAACTACATTCTGGGGAAGCGCGGCGTGCGCCTGATTACGACGCCGGATTCGGCCGAGGCCACGGGGCGTACACAGGTGAGTAGCATAACCGGCCTGGAGCAGCGCGAGCTACCCGCCAGCGGTCGTGAGCCGTCGCTGGTGGTGGACGCACGCTAGGCGCACCCGTTGGGGGTGGGAACGAGCGAGGCCGACGCGCCAGCGTCGGCCTCACTATTTGGAGGAGTGTCGGTTTGGGCGACGGCCGCCC
>JAHCIE010000284.1 GCA_026129385.1 Anaerolineae bacterium | reverse complement strand
ATGAAGTACGTCAAGGTTCAGCGGTAGATCCTGGTGGTCAGTGGTCGGTGGTCAGTGGTCAGCCGGAGGGTTGACTGCCGACCACTGACCGCTGACCACTAACCACTACTCTCCCATGCTAGCAACCATCATTCGACGGCTGTTGTGGCTGCCCGTCCTCCTCGTCATCCTGACTATCATCACCCTCGCCCTGGCCCGCTATGGGCCGGGCGACCCGGTGCAGGTGATGCTGGGGCCGCGCGCCCCCAAGGAGGCTGCCGACGCCCTGCGCGAGCAGCTGGGCCTCAACGAACCTTTCCCGGTCTACGCCGCCAACTACATCATAAAGGCGGCCCAGGGCGACTTCGGCGAGAGCTTCAAGTTTCGCGGGCAGCCGGTGGGGGAGTTGATTTTTGGCCGCTGGAAGGTATCGGTACAGCTGGCGCTGACCAGCCTGCTCATCGGCACTGTCATTGGCGTCACCCTCGGCACATTGGCGGGCCTGTATCGTAACTCGTGGCTCGACAACATCGTGGTCGCCATCGTCGTCATTCTCGACTCGATTCCCACCTTTGCTATCACCCTGCCACTGCTCTATCTCGTCGCCGTCCGCTGGCGCATTCTGCCGCCCGGCGGCTGGGGCGGGCTGCTCGATGCGCGCGCTATTCTACCGGTGCTGATTCTGTCCATCGGCCCGGTCGCGACCTTCACCCGCCAGACTCGCGCCAACCTGCTGGACGTGATGAGCCAGGACTATATCCGCACCGCCCGCGCCAAGGGCCTGTCCCAGATGGGCGTCGTGGTCGGCCATGCCCTGCGCAACACCCTCATCCCCCTGACCACCCTGTTCGGCCTGGCCCTGGGCGGCAGCCTGATTGGCGGCGCGTTCTTCATCGAAGTATTGCTCGGCATCCCTGGCCTGGGCCGCCTCGGCTACGAGACGTTCCAGGCGCGGGACTTCCCGGTGACGACGGCGCTGGTCATCCTGACCGCGCTAACCATTGCTATCGCCAACCTGGCCGTCGATATCGCCTACCCCTTCATCGACCCGCGTATCCGCGAGAAGAGCGCGTGACGCGGCACGGAGTCTGGCATGGCCGTTGCTGAAAACGTACAGCCCCTCGCCCCCGCCCCGGCCCCGGCGGTCAGCTTCAGTCGGCGCGGCCAGTGGAGCGACTTCTGGCGTCGCTACAGTCGCAACCGCCTGGCCGTCGTGGGTCTGTTCATCGTCGGCATCTGGGTTTTCATGGGCGTGTTCGCCCCTGTCATCGCCCCCTACAATTACCGTGACCAGAACCTGGCGCGGGCGCGGGAGATGCCCAGCGCGGAGCACTGGCTTGGCACAGACACTTTGGGCCGCGACCAGCTCAGCCGCCTTGTGTGGGGCGCGCGTACCTCCCTCATTGTCGCGCCGTTGGCCGTCGTCATCTCCTTCAGCCTGGGCCTGTTCATGGGCGCGCTGGCGGGCTATCGGGGCGGCGCCTTCGATGGCGTCATCATGCGCGTTGTCGATATTCTGTTAGCTTTTCCGGCAATTCTCTTCGCTCTCCTGTTGGCCTCCAGTCTCAAACCTCGCTTCAACGACCTCATGGGCGCGTCGCCCCTATTCCGCGACGTCATCCGCTCCGGCTACGCCGAGATGATCACGGTCATCATTGTGCTGGGCCTGGTGGGCTGGCCGGGCCTGGCGCGCCTGGTACGCGCCCAGGTGCTGACGGTCAAGAACCAGCCCTACGTGGAGGCCGCCACGGCGACGGGGACGTCGTCCTGGCGGACCCTGCGCAGTCACATCATGCCCAACATCGTCGCCCCCGTCATCGTCGTCCTGAGCATGGCGATGGGCGGCGCGATTGTCACCGAGGTTGGCCTGAGTTTCCTGGGCCTGGGCGTCGAGCCGCCCGTTCCCAGCTGGGGCACGATGATCAACGAGGGCTACTTCAGCGGCCTGTGGCGGCAGCCGAATGCGCCCTACACGGTGTGGATGCCGGGTATCATTGTTAGCCTGCTCGTTTTCGCCTTCGCCTTCATCGGTGACGGCCTCAATGAGGCGCTCAACCCGCAACTCGACCGGGGTCTCCAGTAGACAGATTTCAAGGAACTTGTATAATTCGTCCACCGTTGGACAGCCAACCTTCAACTCATCGAGGGGCTGCCGGCGGTCTCGCCCTCATCCTTCCGTCTCAGCCCGGAGGTTTCATGGGAACCCTGTTGGAAGTCAACAATCTCAACACGCGCTTCTACACCCAGGATGGTGTCGTCCAGGCCGTGAATGACGTCACCTTCACCGTCGATGAGGGTGAAACACTGGCTGTCGTGGGCGAGAGCGGCTCAGGCAAAAGCGTCACGATGCTGTCGGTGATGCGCCTGATTGCCTCACCGCCTGGGCGCATTACCAGCGGCGAGATTCTGTTCGAGGGCAAGGACCTGCTGAAGCTCGACGATGACGAGATGCGCCAGCTGCGCGGCAATCGTATCGCCATGATCTTCCAGGACCCGATGACGTCCCTCAACCCCGTGCTGACCGTCAACCAGCAGATCAGCGAAGTCCTGCAATTGCATATGGGCATGGACAAGGCGGCCGCCCGTCAGCGCGCCATCGAACTACTCGAGAAGGTCAACATCCCCGAGGCCGCGCAGCGGGTCGACGACTACCCGCATCAGTTCTCCGGCGGTATGCGCCAGCGCGTGATGATCGCCATGATGCTCGCCGCCAACCCGCAGCTCCTCATCGCCGACGAGCCGACCACTGCCCTGGACGTGACCATCTCGGCCCAGATCCTCGACCTCGTCAAGCGTCTCAAGCGCGAGGTCGGTATGGCGGTCATCTGGATCACCCATGACCTGGGTGTGGTCGCGGGCATGGCCGACCGCGTGATCGTCATGTACGCCGGTCGCATCGTCGAACAGGCCTCAGTCCAGGAACTGTACGGCGACCCCAAGCACCCCTATACCCTGGGCCTCTTGAAGTCTATCCCCCGCCTCGACGAGGCACGCAAGGCCAAACTCGAACCTATCGAGGGTACCCCGCCCGATCTGGTGAACTACCCTGTTGGCTGCCCCTTCGCGGCGCGCTGTAAGTACGTGATACAGAAGTGCATCGAGGAGCGGCCCCCGTTGATGCCTACTACCAGCACCAAGCATCTCTCGGCCTGCTGGCGCTGGACAGACGTGAAGCGCGACTGATGGTGACTAGAGGGAGGCAGAGAACTGATCATGTCCAGCCAAATGCCCGCGCCTGAGACGCCCAGTGTGCCCCTGGGTCAGCCTACCGCTTCATCGCCCGCCACAAACGGCGACAAGGAAGTGCTCATCAGCGTGCACGACCTGAAGAAGTATTTTCCCATCACCAAGGGCATCATTTTCCAGCGCCACGTCGGTGACATCAAAGCCGTCGATGGCCTCAGCTTCGATATCTACAAGGGTGAAACCCTCGGTCTGGTGGGTGAGTCCGGCTGTGGCAAGTCCACCACCGGCCGCGCCATCCTGCAATTGCAGCGCCCCACCGGCGGCGAGGTGCTCTACGAGGGGACCGACCTCGTCAAGCTAAAGGGCGAGGACATGCGGAAGATGCGCCGCAACGTGCAGATGATCTTCCAGGACCCCTACGCCTCCCTCAACCCCCGTATGACGGTGGGTAACATTGTGGCCGAGCCGCTGGAGGTCCACAACATTGCCAAGGGCAAGGCGGCGCAGGAGCGCGTCCAGGAATTGTTGCAGGTGGTGGGCCTCAACCCGTACTTCGTCAACCGCTACCCCCACGAGTTCTCCGGCGGCCAGCGGCAGCGCATCGGCGTGGCCCGCGCCCTGGCCGTGAACCCCAACTTCATCGTGGCCGACGAGCCGATCTCGGCCCTCGACGTGTCCATCCAGGCTCAGGTCATCAACCTGTTGGAGGAGTTGCAGGAGAAGTACGATCTCACGTACCTCTTCATCTCCCACGACCTGTCGGCGGTGCGGCACATCTCGGACCGCATCGCGGTCATGTACCTGGGCTGGATCGTCGAGCTGGCAGACCGCGACGCCCTGTACAAGAATCCACTGCACCCGTACACCAAGGCTCTGCTGTCAGCGATTCCCATCCCCGACCCGGTGATCGAGGCCAAGCGCGAGCGTATCATCCTGACCGGCGACGTGCCCAGCCCGGCCCGCCCGCCGTCGGGCTGTCGCTTCCATACCCGCTGCCCCATCGCCCAGAAGGGCCTGTGCGACGTGGAGATCCCGGTGTTCCGCAATGTGGGCAACAACCACTTCGTGGCCTGCCACCTCGTCCCCGACGGGTCGGGCTGAGCCGAGCGGGGACCAGGGACGAAGGACCAAATGGGCGAGACCGTCACGTTGGGACTGCCAACCGAGATCGCCCAGCGCGTGAAGGAGGTGGCGGCGCGTACCCACCGCCGGCCAGAGGATATCCTGGCCGAACCACCGTGTTCGTGAGGCAGCGCGAAACCGATGCGGGTACTGCCTGAGTCCCCAGCATCTGGTCATGGCGCGCCTGGAAATCGAGCATTTCGTCCCGCTGGCGCAGGGGGGCAATAGCGAGGCCAGCAACTTATGGCTCTCGCGTGCCCCCTGTGCAACCGCTACGCTGACGCATCATCGGCTTGACTCCAACGGGCCGCGCTACGGTGGCGACCGTCCATCGCGATGATGACGTGGATGCGCTTCTCGTGCGAAGCTATTGGGTGTTGGCGGGCTGGCATCCGCCGCAAGACAGAAGGTTCTAAGCTCAACTTCGCCTCGAGCAGGCAGTCGCCAGTCTCTGGTCTCCTATCGCCTCTTCCTCTTCCCGCGAACCAATCCCCTGTGCCGTGCATAGATAGAGTAATGTATCTTTGCGTCTTCTTGCCGACCATCTCGTCCGCAATTACAATTAGGCGCATCGATCGTCCCAGCCCAGAGCCGGGCTTGCGGCTCATAGCCTGTATGGAGGAGAACCAAGAATGCGCAAATCCATCCTGTTC
>JAHCIE010000283.1 GCA_026129385.1 Anaerolineae bacterium | reverse complement strand
ACGACCATCGTCGCGGCGGGGGCCGTGCCTGACGTGTTGCTTCGACTAGCCGCCGGTGAGGCCCTCGGTACGCGCTTCGTCGCTCAAGCGACCCACCTCGACTCGCGCAAGCGGTGGCTGCTGGCAGATCCGGCGCGCGGGCAGTTGATGGTGGATGACGGGGCGGCACGCGCGTTGCGGGAGCGGGGCAAGAGCCTATTGCCGGCCGGGGTCGTCCACGTGCAGGGCGACTTTGTGCGCGGCGCGACGGTACGGGTGAGTGATCTCGCGGGACAGGATGTGGCGCGCGGCCTGACGTCGTACAATTCAGCCGATCTGCGGGTCATCGCGGGCCTCAAGTCGGCGGATATTGAGGCTCGCCTGGGCTACGATTTCGGCGCTGAAGTCATTCACCGCAACGACCTGGTGCTGTTGTAGGCAGACGAGAGTGACTCTAGCATACTGCATGACCGCGTGCCGCGCTGTGAAGAGCCTTCACACAAGGCTGTGAAATCGGTCACAGGTGAGGGAGATGCCGCGCATGTCCCAGGTGGTGATGGTGGCCGCGATTATCGTCGGCGTGGCCGCGCTCGCTGCCCTGGCCTACTGGCACCTTGTTCTGGCTGAGGGGGTGTACCTGGGGCGGCGCGTCGTCGTGTGGCTGTATGACCGGAGTGCGGCGTCCTACGACCGCATCAAGGACTTCGATCCTGACGACGACGCCGACTACCTGGGACGGCCGCTTGCCGAACAGCTTGCCGGACAATCCGACGCACGGGTTCTGGATGTGGCGACTGGCACGGGCCGCCTACCCCTGACGCTTCTAAGCCAACCTGAATTTCAAGGGTCGGTGGTGGCCCTGGACGCCTCGCGCGAGATGCTGGCCCAGGCCGAGGCGAAGCTCGCGGCCTATGGTGAGCGTGTCACCCTCGTCCACCATAGCGCGTCGCCGCTGCCGTTTGCCGATGCCCACTTCGACGCCGTGACGTGCATCGAGGCGCTGGAGTTTCTGCCCAATCCCGACCTGGCGCTGCGCGAGATGGTGCGGGTACTGCGGCCTGGGGGCACGCTGCTCGTCTCGCCGCGTGTGGGCATTGACCGCCTGTACTTTCCGGGCCGCGCGCCAGGCCTATCGACCTATAACGCGCGCCTGGCTGCCCTGGGGCTGCGTAACATCGAGACGCGAACCTGGCAGACCTACTACAGCCTGGTATGGGCGACGCGCGATGGCGTCGAGGGCGCGTATTAAACCCCCTGGGTGGGACGTTATCCTGTGCAGGATATCTTGGCCCGTATGGAGGGCAGACTCATGAACGCGCGCCGTGTGCGCCTGGGGGCGCTGCTGGCGTGGTGGTTGGCGGCGATACTTGTGGCGCTGGCCGGGGTTACGCTGATGGCCCAGGCGGCCGGCCCCCCCGCATTGACGGTATACCCCTTTGCTGGTAGCCCCGCTCATACCTTCACCATCACTGGGGTCGGCTATCCGGCGGGCCAGGCGGTGGAACTGGCGCTGGAGCGGCCAGACGGTGTGGCCTTGGGCCTGGGGCTGACAACGACGACGGGGGGCGGTTTGGAGGTGACGCTGCCCGGCGTCGGTTTGCCCATAGGGACGTATACGATTACGGCGCGCCTGGCCGGGGCGAACGTTGCTCGCGCCCAGTTTCGCGTCGGCCCGCTGCCTGCGACGTGCCGCGATGAGCTGAGGAATGGCGGCTTCGAGGCCGCCCCCGATTTCCTGGCCTGGAATCGTGCGGGCGACCCCTTCGTCGCCCAGCAAGGCGCCTTCAGCGGCCAACGCGCCGCCGTGCTGGGCGGCTATAATCGCGCCCTGGACTCTGTCACGCAGACGGTGAGTCTATTGCCCAGTGCGAGCTTCACCCAGCTGAGCTACTGGCGTGCCCGCGTGCCGGAGGCGAACCCAGGCGCGGATACGATGCGTGTGACACTCTCGGACGAGAAGGGGATGTTGCTGCGCACGGTCGAAACCGTCGAGCCAACCAGCGCCCCGAATGTCTGGGAGCGGGTGGTCGCCAGCCTGCCCTATAGTGGCCAGGCCGTGCGCCTCGCCTTCGCTGCCACTACCGATGCGGTCAACCCCACTGCGTTTGGCCTCGATGAGGCGGCTATTGTCTCGTGCGCCAGCCCGCCAGTGGTCGATCCTGGGCCGAGCGCGGCGACTCTGCGCCCCGTGTCGACGCCGGGCGCTGTCGCGCCGGGTGAGCGGGTGCGTGTCGACGTGTGGGTCGAGAACATCGAGGGCCTGTACGGGATGGATGCCAGCCTCAGCTTCGACCCAGCGATCCTGAAACCACGCGCCACGCAGAGCCAACTCGGTCCGTTCCTGAACCTGGCGGGTCAGTCGATGGTGACACGTAATGTGGTGGATGGGCAGCGCGGCCTGGCGCAGGTGACGCTGACCCGCCTCGCCCCAGCGCCGGGCGCATCGGGTAGCGGCGTCGTATTTAGCCTGGACTTCGACGCCGTCACGGTCGGCTCGACACCGCTGACGCTGACCAACGCCCTGGCAGCGGCCCAGGGCGGCACGCCCATCGCCCTTGAGCGCGTGGCGACGGCGGTGATGGTGCGGGTTGCATCGCCGGCGCTGGGCGGGCGGGCCGAGGTGCAGGGGCGCATGGATGCCGCCGGGACAGCGCTGCGGATCAGTGGCCCTGTGACAGCCACGACGACGACGAACACGAGCGGTGACTACCGGCTGGAGGATCTGGCCCCCGGCGCGTATACCCTCACCGTGCGGCGGTCGGGGTGGCTGTGCGCCGAGCGTAATGTGACTCTCGCGGCGGGCCAGACCCTGACAGCGCCGACGGTGCGCCTGCTGGCCGGTGATCTGGATGCCTCTGACACTATCGACTTGTTCGACCTGGTGCGAGTAGCGTACCTGTATGACTCGCCCGCGTCGGTTGAGCCGGTGGCCGATCTGAACAATAGCGGTGTGGTGGACATTGGCGATCTGGTCCTGGTGGCGATGAACTATGGGGCCACCTGCCCGCAACCGTGGACCGTCGCTGCCAAGAGCCGTAGCCCTGGTCTGCTCAGTGCGCCGCGCGTGTCTCTCGTCTCTCAGATCGAGGCGGAAACGGGGCTACGAGCGGTGGAGGTGTGGGCCGATGGCGCGAGCGCGGCGCGGGGGGTGGACCTGACGCTGCGCTACGACGCGCGGCAGGTTGAGGTGGTCGGGCGTGAGCCATTCACCCTGGGGCGCGACCTGGCTGGGGCGTTCGTGGCGCGGAATGAAGCTCGGTCGGGCGTCGTTCGCCTGGCGGCATCACTCGTGGCGGCCGCCAGGCCAGCCGGTGAGCGCGCGCATGTGGCGACGCTGTGGGTCAAGGGCGCGCCGGGTGCGTTGCGAGTGGAGCGGGCAGCCTGGGCGGACGCGAATGGTGGGGTCAAGGCCAGCGGGGGGTGGCCTGTTTGGAGCAAGGCGGGGGTAGGAACTGATTATCAGCTAGTCGATGAGTCGTTGCTGGCCGCGCCGGGGCCGCGCTGGACGCGGCCGGTGGAAGGGTTGTCGGGGAAGCGATAGCCTGGCTTGACCGCGTTTCGGCACGCGGCTAAGATTGCCTCCTGTCTTGCCCTCAGGAGGAGGCTCTGCCCATGACCGTCGCGCCACCCCAGGTTACTAGTGAGATTGCTGAGAAGGGCGTGCTGGCCCGCGCGGCGGCCCGCCGTCTGGCGTTCGCCAGCGCGCTGCAACGCGATGCTGCCCTGGAAGCCATCGCCGCTGCCCTGGTGGCGCGCCAGACGGAGATTGCCGAGGCCAACGCCCTCGATATGGCGGTGGCTCGCGATATGGGCCTCGGTGAGGCCATGCTGGGCCGCCTGATTCTCACGCCCAAGAGCGTCGCTGCCCTGGCCGAGGATGTGCGCCACGTCGCGGCTCTACCCGATCCCATCGGGCAGACGGAGGACATGCGCACCCTGCCCAATGGCCTCCAGGTGGGGCGCAAGCGTGTGCCGCTGGGCGTCATCGGCGTCATCTACGAGTCGCGGCCCAACGTGACGGTGGACATCGCCGCGCTGTGCATCAAGTCGGGGAACGCGGCCCTGCTGCGAGGCGGCAAGGAGGCGCAGCACTCGAACCGCGTGCTGGCCCAGGTGGTCGGCGATGCCTGTGTCGCGGCGGGCCTACCGGCGGGGAGCGTGCAGCTGATTCGCAGCGCCGACCGCGCTCTGGTGCGGGAGATGCTCGAAGCGCGCGACGTGATCGATCTGCTCATCCCGCGCGGCGGGGCGGACCTGCACCGTTTTGCCGTCGAGCACGCCAAAGTGCCCGTGGTCACGGGCGGCATCGGCGTGGTGCATATCTACGTCGATGCGGCGGCGAACCTCGATCAGGCTGTCCCCATCTGCGTGAACGCGAAAGTGCAGAAGCCATCGGCGTGCAATGCGGCGGATACGTTCCTGGTGCATCGCGCCGTGGCGGACCGCTTCCTGCCGCGCCTGGCCGATGCGATGCAGGCGGAGGACGTCGAACTGCGTGTGGACCAGGCTGCCCTGAAGACGCTCGGCGAGCGGCCTAATGTGCGGCGGGCGACGCAGGATGACTTCGGCTTCGAGTTCCTCAGCCTGCGAGCGTCTGTGCGTGTGGTGGATGACCTGGATGAGGCCCTCGACCACATCGCGGCGCATGGCGGGCACTCGGAAGCCATCCTGAGTGAAGACTATAGCGCCGTCATGCGTTTCCTGAATGAGGTGGATGCCGCGGCCGTTTTCGCCAATGCCTCGACGCGCTTCAACGATGGCGGCCAGTTTGGGCTGGGGGCCGAGGTCGCTATCAGTACGACGAAGCTCCACGCGCGCGGCCCGATGGGCCTCAAGGAGCTGACCAGTTACAAGTGGGTTGTCCTGGGCCAGGGGCACATCCGCCCGTAGAGGACACCACTAGGGGTCGAGGCGTCACATAGAGGCGCGCCATAGGGCGCGGCTAGCAGGTGGCGTCTCGATGGTTGATCACCCA
>JAHCIE010000282.1 GCA_026129385.1 Anaerolineae bacterium | reverse complement strand
AAATGGCTTCAGCGGCGGCTGACCCTGGCGGGTATGCGCCCTATCAGCAATATCGTCGATGTGACCAACTATGTCATGCTCGAGCTGGGCCAGCCTCTGCACGCCTTCGACTACGACCGCCTCGTTGCCCGCGCCGGCGGGCAGCTGCCGACCATCATCGTCCGCCGCGCCCAGCCTGGCGAGGAGATGACCACCCTCGACGGCCAGCGCCGCAAGCTGACGCCTGATATGCTGCTCATCTGCGACACGGCCGGCCCCGTCGCCATTGCGGGCGTCATGGGTGGCGAGGAGACCGAGGTTGGCCCCGACACGACACGTATCCTGTTGGAGGCGGCCAACTTTAACAACATCAGCGTTCGCCGTACCTCGGCCGCTCTCAAGCTCATCAGCGAGGCGTCATCCCGCTTCGGGCGCGGCATCCACCCGGCCCTGACCGTTCAGGCCGCCGGCCGCGCGACGGAGCTAATGCGGGAACTGGCGGGCGGCGTCATCGCCCAGGGTATCCTCGACGCCTACCCGGTTCCCGCGCCCACCGTCGTCGTCGAGCTGGCGACTTCCGACGTGCGGCGCATTCTGGGCATGGACATCGCCGCGGAGCGTGTCGTCGAGATTCTGCGCGCCCTGGAGTTCGACGTGGAGGTCATCGGTCAGGTCGCCGATGTCTGGCGGGTGCGCGCGGCCGTCCCGCCCCACCGCCTGGACGTATCGACGTCCTACGACCTGCTGGAGGAGGTGGCGCGCATCGAGGGCTATGACAAGATTCCCGAAACGCTGCTGTCGGACGAGCTGCCTCGGCAGCGCAATCGCCCTGCCGAGGCCGTCGAGGACCGCATCCGCGACGTGCTGGTGGCAGCGGGTCTTCAGGAGACCATCGCCTACATGATGACCGCGCCGGAGCGCGAGGCCTCCCTGACCCCGGCCAGCGCTGCCGAGGCCGCTGCCCGCCCCTACGTGGTCGTCGCTAACCCGATTCGCCCTGACCGGGGCGTCCTGCGCCAGAGCCTGCTGGCGAGCGCGCTGGAGAACCTTGCCAACAACGCCCGTTACCGCGAGCGCCTGGCCCTGTTCGAGATTGGCCCCGTCTTCCTGCCCGTGCCCGGCGAGCTGCTACCCCACGAGCGGCGCCGCCTGTCCATCGCCCTGAGTGGCCCCCGCCACGAGCCGGGCTGGGGCGGCGGCGACAGGCTGACCTATGACTTCTTCGATCTCAAGGGCATCGTGGATACGCTGCTGGCGCGCCTCGGCCTTCAAGCGACCTGGGCGCCGGAGCGCGAGAACCCGACCTTCCACCCTGGCCGCACGGCGGTTGTCAGCCTGCCGAGTGGGCGACCGCTGGGCGTCGCGGGCGAGTTGCATCCCGTGGCGCGCGATGCCTTCAATGCCCAGGGTGGCGCGGACCTGCCTGCCACGCCCATCCTGCTCGCCGATCTCGACTTCCAGTCCCTGATGGACGAGGCGGTCGCCACGCCGCAACATACGCCCCTGCTCACCCGGCCGCCGGTGAAGCTGGACCTCGCCGTCATCGTCGATGAGGCTGTCCCCCAGGCGAACGTGCGCAGCGTTATCGTCGCGGCTGGCGGTGACCTGCTGCGCGCCGTGAGTCTGTTCGACGTGTATCGCGGCTCCCAGATTGGCGAGGGGCGCAAGAGTCTGGCCTACGCCCTGACCTTCCAGGCTGCCGACCGCACCCTCAGCGACGAAGACATTGCGCCGCTGGTTCAGCGCATCGTCGAGCGCCTGGGCGCGGAGGTGGGTGGGGCGATTCGCTCCTAGCGCGTCCGCTGGTTGGACGAAAGACGAAGGGCCAACGACCAACGGCTAGCTCACTATGAGAGGAGCGCCATTGGTCGCTGGCCCTTTATTATTGGTCGCCTGACGGTCTCTAGCCCTTCGTTCCCTTGCCCCCCAGCTTGCGCAGCGCCTCCTCGCGTGCACGGGTCTGCCGCGCCCGCTCCTCCGCCAGTTGTGCGCGTAGCGTGGTGGCTTCGTCGCGCACGCGGCGCTGCTCCGCCAGCAGGCTCTCGTCCACCGTCATCTCCTCAACCTCGGTCTCGACCTCGGCGAAGGGGTTGTAATCCACCGCGCGAGCCGCCCGCGCAGCCGCGAGTTCGGCCTTGAGCGCGGCCGCGAGCGCGCCATCCTCCGCGTGCCCCTTACTGCGCTCAAATACTGGCGTCTGTCCCGCGCGTTCGACCGCCGCGCGCTCCTCCGGCGTCAGGGGGATGCGCGCTTCCTCTAGCGCGCCCAGCGGGTCGGTCTGGAACACGACCCACAGGTCGGCCCGTCTTGCCAGCAAGCGGTTAATGAGATCGCCAATCAGAGCATCGTCGTGCATCGTCGCGCTCTCCTTCCCGGCGTCCGCGCCTGTTAGCATTGTACTCGGGGCGTCGCGGATGGGCAAAGTGTAGCGCAGGTCATCTTCACAGTCTGCATATTCTCCATGTCACCGGATCACAAGGCAGCGCGTGGGTCGGCGCTCTGACCAACGACGCTGCCTATGGGGTGCAACTGATCCTGCCCCCGATACCAACTGGTTTGCGACAACCCCACCGCGGCTAGATTGGGTGGGCGGTTGTGGGGAAGTGGTCTTTGGCGTGAATAGCCTGTTGTTGCCCACGACTGGCAATCGCACCCTGGACCGTCTCGCTGTGCCGCCGCGCATGGCGGCTGGGCGTGCCGCGCTGGCGAGTCATGCCCCTATCGCCAGTGGCCGCGCCAGCCGATTGACCCGACCGGATACAGGACTCGACGCACACTGCTTGCCAGAGTGCCATGCACCGTGGCCGGAGAGAGGTTGCCTCTCTCCGGCTCTTATTGACGTGTGCGGGTGACGGCGGCGTCGGGTGGGGAAGTGGGGACCAGTGGTCGGTGGCTCAGGGGAGCTGGGCCACCGTGGTCAGCATGGTCATCAGGCCGGCGATGAGCAGGGTCAGAAACAGGAGCGCAACAAGCTGCCCCGTCTTTTGGTTGACCACAACCAATCCTCCAAGACAGCGGAGCGGGCCGAGGGATTGCCCGCGACGTGAATATGGGCTACAATGCTATCGCTTGCAGCGCGCGCTGCCAATTCTAGATAGATTCCTTATAACTGACAAGTCTTGAGCAACCCCCCGAGGTTCCATGATCGATACGCTGGTTTTTGACCTGGATGATACTCTGCTGTCCAACCCCATCGATTCGTTCCTGCCGCGCTATGTGGGTGCACTGAGCAAATACCTGGCCGACTACGCTCCGCCCGATCGCCTGGTCCCGCAATTGATGCGCGCCAGCCAGTTGATGGTCGAGAACTGCGATGCTTCGCGTACCAATGAGCAAGTCTTCGCCGCCGCGTTTTACCCCGCCCTGGGACTGGACGCCGACGCCCTGGCTCCGGTTCTGGCGCGTTTCTACGAGCAGGTTTATCCCACGCTGGGCGGTGACACGCGGCCCATCCCCGAGGCGCGCCCGCTGCTGGACGTAGCCCAGGCGCGGGGCTATGGCCTGGCGATTGCCACTAACCCCTTGTTCCCCCGCCGCGCCATCGAGCACCGCCTCGACTGGGCGGGCGTGGGCGACGTTCCCTGGCTGTATGTGACCAGCTACGAGAACATGCACTTTGCCAAGCCCCACGTGGAATACTACCAGGAAATCCTCGGCTACATTGGGCGCGAGCCGGGGCGCTGCCTCATGGTGGGTAACGAGGTGAAGAATGACATCCTGCCGGCCAGGGCGGCGGGTATGCGTACCTTCCTGGTGACAACGCCCGACGCGCCGCTGCCTGGCGACCACGCCGCCGCCGACTACCACGGTACGCTGAACGCTCTCCGTTTGCTGCTTGAGACAGGGGGATTGACGCGGGAAACATGACCCTCCCCTACCCGCCTGAACAAGTCGCGTTGCGCGATGGAACACCCGTCACGCTACGCGCCATTCGGTTCGACGACGCGCCGCGCCTACAGGCGGCCGTTGCCCGTCTCTCGCCCCAGACGGTCTATCTGCGTTTCCTGATTCCCCTCCACGACCTGTCCGACGCGGATGCCCAGCGTCTCGCGACCGTGGACTACGACCGCCGCATGGCCCTCGTTGCTTCGGTCACGCGGGATGGCGAGGAGCAGATCATCGGCGTCGCCCGCTACGCCATGACCGATGCCGACGGTGTTGCGGAACCGGCTATCGTGGTCGGCGACGCCTACCAGGGACGCGGCCTTGGCACGCTGCTTCTTGCCCGTCTCGCCCGTTACGCCCGCGCCCACGGCGTGCATACCTTTGTAGCCATCATTGCCGCCGAGAACACCCGCATCCTGCGCCTCATGGAGCACGCGGGCCTACCCTTCGTGGTTCACGACCTGGGCCATGGCGAGCGCGAGGTGCGCATTGATCTCAGCAGCGTGACACCCGCTACGCCAGCAAATTGACCGAAGCTCTGCCGGTCTCTATAATTCCGCGCGTTCTGTGGTCTTGCCAGCGGCTTTTCTGCGACCCGCCTCGATGAGAACTGTGTATCATGCCCCGTAATCCCGTGGCTCGTGTCATTGTTGTTCTGGGTATTCTCGCCGTCCTCGGCGTTCTCGCCGTGGGCGCGGTGGCTGCGACGCCGACCGCCCTGGGTGAGCGACTCCGTAACGCCCCCATGCGCGTCCAGGCGCGGTTTCTGCCCCATACGCCGCCGCCGGTCGCCTTCATCCCCACGCCGGCCGTAGCGGCCGAAGAACAGGCTAAAGCCCTCGCCTTGCTCGCCCCGGCGACTGCGCCGCCGCCCACCGTTGCCCCGACCGCCGCGCCGAGCCGGGTGGTTGACGGTGTGGCTGCTGCTCCGCCGACAGCCACGCGAGTCAGCGCCACGCCCACCCGCGCCGCGACGGCGACACCGTCCGTGCAGCTCACGCCAGTGCCCGGCCGCGCCGAACTGGTCGGCCTCAACCACGAGTACCAGGGCTGGAACAACTGCGGCCCGGCGACCATCGGTATGGACCTCAGCTACTTCGGCAAGCAGAT
>JAHCIE010000281.1 GCA_026129385.1 Anaerolineae bacterium | reverse complement strand
GTGACCGTCGGGGTTGGCCTTGACCTCGTAGCTGCCCACGTCGGCGATGCTGCGGAAGCCCTGATACCTTCGGCCCAGCATGAGTTGGCCGAGACCTGCCGCCGCCGGGCCGAAACCGGCTACAGCCTGAGCAGGCGTCCCCCCCATGCCAACGATGAAATTGACCTGACCTTCGTTGAATAGTGAGACGTCGACGGGACCGATCGCAGCACTGCCGTCGGGAGCGGCCACGGATGGCAGGCCCGTGACGATGCGCTCCTGAAGGGTACGCCTCAGATCAACAGTAGTGAGGGAGCCAGTGAGGCCGAAGCACGCCCGGCCCTCCGGTCCCGCGTCGACACAGGTGGCGCCGCCCGTGCCCGCCTCGGCGACGTACAGCAGGCCGCTGGGGCCGAAATCGAGGCCGCGCGGGTTGTTGAGGCCGCTGGCGACGACGACGATCTTGCCCTCGTCGGCGAGGACCGCCGGCGCGAGCGCTATGAGCAGCACGACAAGCACTCCGAACACCATCCACAGCCAGCGGCGGTTAGCTCTCACAGGATCCTCCTAAGATGTATCGTCGGGTTGGCAACGACCATGTGCGTGAGACTTGCATCTATCAACCTTGCAGTCGCTCGACGCCCGTCTGGATGAGCTTGTCGGCCGCCGCCGCCAGTGCAGGTTGCAGCGCGCTGTCGCCCAGGCGCTCAGCCGCCCGCTGGAACTGTGCCCCCGCCCCGATCAGGTCCACGGGAGTGACCTCGAAGCCCTTCTCCTCGACCCACCACCACGGGCGTGGCGGGCGCGGCGGCGTGCCGCAGTAGTCGTCCACGAACTGGCTAAGGCGCTCGGCGATACGCTCGCCCGCCGCGCCGCCGCGCTCGCCGTGCATCAGCTCGGCCAGCGTCGCCTGCGCCACCGCCTGGTGAATCACGGCACGAGCCAGCGCCGCGCCCCGCCACGGCTGAGGATCGCCAGGGCCGAACCGAGCGGCGACCCTCGCGCGCCAGCGGTCGGGGCCAGGCGGCAGGGGCTGCGGGTTGAGCATCGCATAGCCCAGGGCGGCGAGCAGCCGCTGGCGGATGACCGGCCCGCCGGGGCCGTAGGGGCCGAACGGGTTGTTCGGGTCGCCAGGGTCATCCGGGTTGGGGAAGAACAGGCTGCTCAACAGGCCCGCCCTGTCGGCGACCGCCCACTCATCGTGGCCCCAGTCGGTGGGGTTGTCATGCTGGTGTGTCCAATCCACGTCGCGCAGCTTGCCCATCAGGTTGACCAGATCCGACGTTCGCAGCGTAATCCTATCGCCCATGCTGTGTATCCTCCTTAGTGCAGAATCGGATGGTAGCCGCTATCACCCGCAAAGACCGTCGTGAAGCCGCCCCAGCGATGACCGACCGTCTTCGCCCCGGATGCCCACTGTTCGCTGCCGTCACGCCAGCCGGTATGTTGATACCACAGCAGGTCACCGCCGACGTAGGGACTGCCGCCGATGGGTTGCGCAAAGTCCATTGTGAGGGGCGTGATGGCGTAGATGACGCCGTCCATGCCGCCGAACTCTTGGTTGAAGTCCCAGCCGTGACCGATCTTCTTTCCGCCGGACGCCCAGGTCTTACTGCCGTCGCTCCACCCTGTATGTTGATGCCACCATAGTTCACCAATGTCCGTGACGGCGTAGATCACACCATTGCCACCACCGGAAAACACCTGCTTGAAGCCCCACCCGTGCCCAATCTCTAGCCCTTCATTGGACGCCCAGTTGAAGCTGCCATCGTGCCACCCATCGTGGCGATACCAGAGCAGGCGGCTATCGTGGGTGATGGCGTAGATCACGCTGCCCCCGCCAGAGAATATCTGCTTGTAGTTCCACTCATAGCCAACCGGCGTTCCTACACTCGACGCCCACCTGAAGCTGCCGTCATCCCGCCCATCGTGGCGATACCACAGCAGGTCGTTATTGTCCGCGAGCGCGTAGATGACACCGTTGCCGCCGCCGGAGAAGACCTGCTTGTAGGTCCATCCATAGCCTACCGTCTTGCCCTCGTTGGACGTCCAATTGAAACTGCCGTCACGCCAACCCTCATGCCGATACCATAGCAGGTCGCCATTGTCCTGGATCGCGTAAATCACCCCTTCTTGCTCCGGCATGGTTACCTCCTGGCGATGCTGACACGCGCTGACTCGAAGAACACGTAGGCTCCTACTCTACCACGCTCGCCTGGTCCGCCGCATCGCCCGAATCAGCCATATGGAACGCGAAGGGCATGGCCTGTTTGGGCCATGCCCGGTGGTGCTTCCCCGCGACTGGAAGTCGCGGGCTGATACGACAAACCTGCCGAGGCAGGTTGGAGAGGAGGGGGCAGCCTGCTTGGAGCAGGCTTGTCGTGTCAGACACCGAATTCCATTCGGCGAGGTGGGGCTACAGCCAGCCGCGCTGGGTGGCGGTGGCGACGGCGGCGCTGCGGGAGGGGGCGTCGAGCTTGGTGAGGATGTGGCTGATGTGGCGGTGGACGGTGTGCGTGCTCATCGTCAGCGCGACGGCGATCTGTTGGTTGGTGCGGCCCTGGGCGATGAGGCGCAGCACCTCCGTCTCGCGCGGGGTCAGGGGCGACCCGGTCGTCGGCGCGGGTGGGATGGCGGGCGACGCGGCTGAGAGTGCGGCCGTGTCAGGAGATGCGGGCGGCGCAGCGAGGGCTACCGCGTCGTCGAGGGACAAGGCCGCGCCCGCCGCGATGGCCGCCGCCAGGCGCTCCGCGCCGAGGGCATCCCGCGCGCGAGCTACGAAAGCGTCGAAGTGGATGTCAGCGCGCCGCCCCGCGCTTGGCGTTAGCCTGCTGGCTTCCCGGATCGCCGTTGCCGCGCCCCACACCCGCGCTGCCGCCTCGTACTGACCCAACCCGGCGAGCGCGCAGCCCAGCACGTCGAGCGGGTCGACCAGGGCCGCTTCCAGGCCAAACTCGCGCAGTCCGGCCATGCCACGACGGCACAGGCCGGCAGCGCGAGTGAAGTCACCCTCGGCGAGGTCGATGTTAGCGAGCAGAAGCAACGCCTGGTTGGTGGACCACTTGTCGCCGAGACGCGCCTCGATAGCGAGCCGCTGCTCCAGGCGTTGACGCGCCTGACGAGTGTCACCCTGTAGATAGTCGAGAAAGGCAAGGTGGCTCAGGGACAGAGCCATGGCCCACTCATCGCCCAGGTCGGTGAACAGGCGCAGGCTCGCCTCGGCGGCGGCGCGGGCAGCCTCGTGGTCGCCGCCGTCGCGCTCGGCGCGGCCCAGGAACAGTAGCGCCTGGGCCAGCCCCCAGCGGTCGTCCAGGGCGCGGAACAGGCGCACGCTCTCGCGCTCCACGGCCCGCGCCGCCGCGAAGTCCTGCTGCCCCATGAGCGCCTGGCCCAGGTTCGCCAGCGCGTAGGCCTCGACCCGCGTCTGCCCGGCAGTCTGGGCGAGCCGCGCGCTCTCCTCCAGCCAGGCGCGGGCCGTGGCATGGTCGTCGCGCAGCCAGGCCAGCGCGCCGCCGCTGACCAGGGCGGCGGCGCGAGTCTCGCGGGCGGCCGGCGTGGCGGCGAGGGGCAGGTCAACCAGTTGCGCCACCCACGTCTGCCCCTCGGCGGCGTAGCCACGGAAGCGCCAGAACCACAGCAGCGCGGCGGCCAGGCGTAGGCCCAGGGTCACGCTCGCGTCGGTTCCATCGGCCACCGCCCACTCGAGGGCAGCGCGCAGATTGTCGATCTCCAGGTCGAGGCGGCTGAGCCAGGGGCCGCGCCGTCCCGAGGTCAACTCAGGCGCGGCGCGCTCGGCCAGGTCGAGCATCACCCTGGCGTGGGCGCGTTGGACGCCGGCCGCCTCGCCCGCGTGCGTCAGCTGTTCCAGAGCGTACTCGCGCACCGTCTCCAGCATGGCGAAGCGCGCCGCGTCGCCGTCAGCGCCCGCCGACGGACTCGTCATCAGCAGGCTCTTGTCGAGTAGGGCGGCCACGCCCTCCGCCGCGTCGCCTTGGCTCTCCCCAAGCGCAGCCACTATGTCGAGGTCGAAGCTGCCACGGAAGGCGGCCAGCCGTCGGAAAAGGGCCTGTTCCCCTGGGTCCAGCAAGTTGTAGCTCCAGTCGAGGGTATTGCGGAGCGTCTGTTGGCGCGGCGACAGGTTGACTGGGCCGCCCGTGAGAAGGGACAGGCGATGATCAAGGCGGGCGAGCAGGGCGTGGGGTGGAAACATGCTGATGCGCGCGGCGGCCAGTTCGATGGCGAGGGGCAATCCATCCACGCGGCGGCAGATAGCGACCACGTCGCGGGCATTATCGGTGTTCAGGGCGAAGTGCGGCTGAACCGCCTGGGCGCGCTCGACGAACAGGCGCACGGCGGCGTTGCCCATCAGATCGCCCGGCGACAGGCGGCGCGCGTCGGCCTCGCTGGGTAGCGCCAGAGGTAGGACCGGAAATTGATGCTCGCCGTAGATGTGCAGGGGGTCCAGACTGGTTACGAGAATCGTCAGCCGCTCGGTCGTCGCCAGTAGGTCCGCGACGTCGTCACGGGCGGCCATGACGTGCTCGAAGTTGTCAAGGACGAGCAGCAGCCGCTTGCGGCCAATGTACTGACCCAGGCTGTCCACGAGGGATTGTTGGCCGCTGTCAGTGACACCCAGGGCCTGGGCGATGGCGCGCGCCACCAGATTGGCATGCGCCACGCCGGCCAGGGGCACGAAGAACACGCCGTCGGGGAACTCGTCGCGGACCACGGCGGCGACGCGCAACGCCAGCCGGGTCTTGCCCGCCCCGCCCGTGCCGGTCAACGTCACGAGCCGCGTAGTCGCCAGGAGCGCGCGGATGCGCCGCACCTCGTCCTCGCGCTGGACGAAGCTGGTCAGTTCCGGCGGCAGGTTGTGGGGCGGTGGAACAACGGGGCGGGGACGCCACAGCGGCGGCGGCTCATCGCGCTGCGGCCCAGTGCGGTGCGGCATGGGTGGTCTCCTGGCGCGCGGGGTGACTTACGCCGCATGTAGTATAGCGGTGTTGCGACTGGTAGGCAAT
>JAHCIE010000280.1 GCA_026129385.1 Anaerolineae bacterium | reverse complement strand
GGCACGCGCATCTTCAACGGCAAGACCGGTGAG
Source organism: Anaerolineae bacterium (assembly GCA_026129385.1). Classification (GTDB taxonomy): domain Bacteria; phylum Chloroflexota; class Anaerolineae; order Epilineales; family JAHCIE01; genus JAHCIE01. The sequence goes on along the minus strand of JAHCIE010000280.1, from coordinate 4,968 downwards.
TTCAATACCGAGCTTGGCCCGGTGTTCGTCAACCTGCTGCTCGCCGACGAGATCAACCGCGCCCCCGCCAAGGTACAGAGCGCGCTGCTCGAAGTGATGCAGGAGCGCCAGGTCACCATTGGCAAGCAGACCTACCAGGTTCCGAACCCGTTCCTGGTCATGGCAACCCAGAACCCCATCGAGTCAGACGGCACATACCCGCTGCCCGAAGCGCAACTCGATCGCTTCATGTTCAAGGTACTGGTCGACTACCCCAGCTACGAGGACGAGATCGTCGTCGTCGATCGTATCACCGGCCCGGCCATCAACCTGCGTACCCTCATCACGCCGCAGCATCTGCTCGGCCTCCAGCAGGTCGTCGACCGCATCTACGTTGACCCCCACGTGACGGCCTACGCCGCCACCCTGGTCAATGCCACCCGCAAGCTGCGCGAGAGCGGCCTCGAGGGCTGGGCGCCCGCCGTGGCCTTCGGCGCCAGCCCCCGCGCCTCCATCAACCTCATCACCGCCGCCCGCGCCCTGGCTTTCATCCGCCAGCGCTCCTACGTGCTGCCCTACGACGTGGCCGACCTGGCCCCGGACGTGATGCGCCACCGCATCGTGCTGACCTACGACGGCATCGCCAACGGCGTCACCGCCGACAGCATCGTCAAGGCCGTCTTGCAGCGCTTCCAGCCGCCGCGCATCGACCTGGGGGACAAGCATGTGGCATAGGTTGCGTGGACGACCGCCTGGCCGGGCGCCGGCCGCGGCCGCTGCTCACCGCCACGTGACGGACCGCCCGGCGGCGGGTCACACGCCCGACGCTGTGCTGCGCCGCCTGGAGTGGACGATTCTGCGCCCCCTGGCGCGCTACCTGGGCGGCGAGGAGCGCTCCCTGGTGCGCGGCCCCGGCATGGAACTGTCCGAGATTCGCGAGTATCAGCCCGGCGACGACCCGCGTTTCATCGACTGGAGCGTGACGGCTCGCAGTGAGCGCGTCTACGTCCGCGAGGCCTTCGTGGAGCGCGCCCTGGATGCCTGGCTCGTGGTGGATGTGAGTAGCTCGGTGGATTGGGGCACGGTGCATAGCACCAAGCGCGGCCGCGCCGTGGAGTTCGCGGCCATCGCCGGGCGGCTGCTGGGTCGCAACGGTAACCGCGTCGGCGCGGTGCTATTCGCCGACCGGCCGCTGGGTATCGTGCCGCCGGGCGCGGGCCGACCGGCCCTGCTGCAACTGCTGCGCCAGATTCAAGAGGCGCCGCATCAGGAACGAATCGGGCCGACCGATCTGACGAGCGCGTTGCACCGCGCCAACAGTATCATCCAGCGCCGCTCGCTGGTCCTGGTCATCACCGATTTTCTAGCCCCCGACGGCTGGCAGCGGCCCCTCGGCCAGCTGGCCCAGCGTCACGAGGTCGTCGCGGTGCGCCTGGAAGACCCGCGCGAGCTGGACCTGCCCGACATCGGCTACGTGACCTTTGAGGACCCCGAAACCGGTATGCAGATTACCGTCGATACCGGCGACCGCAAGCTGCGCCAGCGCTACCACGACGCGGCGGCGGCGCGCTCGGCTGAGGTGCATCAGCGCCTGGCGGGGACCGGCGTCGACGAACTGGTGTTGAGCACGGGGAGTGAGATGCTACCGGAGGTGGTCCGCTTCCTGAACGCCCGCCGCTATCGGCGCGGCCGCCAGGCGGCCCACGCCCCGGCGGCGATGGCTCAGAATCTTGTTGCAGGAGGACCGTGGTGACATTTCAGTGGCCCTGGTTGCTATTTCTACCCTTAGTTGTTGTTCCCATCCTGGTCGTCCTGTACGTCGTGGCGCAGATGCAGCGGCGCAAGTACGCCTTGCGTTTCACCAACGTCGCCCTGCTCAGCCAGGTCGCCGGCAAGGGGCCGGGGATTCGCCGCCATATTCCGGCGGTGCTCTTCCTCAGCGGCCTGACGTTCCTGCTGATCAGCCTGGCGCGGCCCGAGGCCACTGTCCGCATTCCGAAGGACGAGGCGTCGGTCGTCATGGCGATTGACGTGTCCGGCTCCATGCAGGCGGAGGACCTCAAGCCCAGCCGCATGGAGGCTGCCAAGTCAGCGGCGCAGACCCTGGTTGACTCCGTCCCCGACCAGTTGCAGATGGCCCTCATCAGCTTCAACGCGGGGGCCAACCTCAACGTGCCCCTCAGCCGCGACAAGGACGCCATACGGCGTTCCATCGACCGCCTGAGCGCGAACGGTGGGACGGCCATCGGCGAGGCCATCTTCCTCGGTCTTGACCAGCTCGCTAACCGCCAGGTGGACCCGCAGGCGGAGAAGAATCAGGCCATCATTGTCCTGCTATCCGACGGGGCCAACACCGCCGGGCGGTCGCCGGAGATGACCCTGGCGCGCGCGAAGCAAGAGGGCGTCAAGATCTACACCATCGGCGTCGGCGAGCGTGGCGCGAACCCCGCGCTACGCAGCGGCCAGCGCGTCGGGCTGGACGAGGAGGCTTTGCAGCGCATCGCCCAGGCGACCGACGGCGAGTACTTCTACGCCGCCAATGCCGGCGATCTGGAGAAGGTGTACGCCGATCTCGGCTCGCAGATCAGTTGGGTCGAGGAGAAGACGGAGGTCACCGCCCTGTTCAGCGCGATGGGCGCGATGTTCTTCACCCTGGCGGGCTTGCTCAGCCTGTGGTGGTTCTCGCGCCTGCCGTAGGGGGTTGAAGGTTAAGACAGCAGAGGGGCAGTCTCGCGAGAGGCTGCCCCTTCTCATACCTGGTGACATCGCCCGGCGTAGCGCTCAGCAACGAGCGCCGAGCTAAACCTCGGCGCTGAGCAAGCCAAGCCCGTTGGGCTCATGACAGTACATGCGCCGAGCACGACGAGCGCCGAGCACGACGAGCGCCGAGCTAAACCTCGGCGCTGAGCAAGCGAAGCCCGTTGGGCGCATGACAGTACATGCGCTGCGTGGCTCGCTAGCGTCGTTGGGTGGGGGCGAGGGCGGGGGTGAGACTGGCGCGCGCGTCGCCCGCGTGTGCTGCGACCAGCAACGCGGTGACGGCCTCGCCCTCGGCGAGTCTCACGACGGGCTGGCTCCTGGTGGTGGGCGTCGCCTCCGGCTTGATGCGCTGAAGGTCGAGGGGCACGAGGCGCTGGGTCGTCACGGCCCACACCCGGTCGCCGGGCCGTACCCGCGCCGCGCCCGCCACCGGCCGTCGCACGATGACCTGCCCGCCGCCCGGCTCCGTCGCCAGGGGCACGCTGTTGGTAGGGAAGCGGCGGGCGTAGCCGTCCGTCGTCAGCAGCGCCACCTGATCCTTGCCACTGCTGACCCTCACCACCGCCGCGACCCGCTCCCCCTTCGCCTTGCTGACCCTGACCAGTTGCCCGCCCTGCACCGACAGGTGGGCGACGGCCACCCGCGCCGCGCGGCCCGTGTCGGTGATGACGAGCACCTGGTCATCGGGGTTGACGCCGAGGATGGCGGTGGGCCAGTTGGGCATGGGCCAGTCGAGGCGCAGCGGGCGCGGCCCCTCGATGGCGGCGCGGCTGAGGCCCATGTTCAGGGCGCGGCCGAAGCCCTTCGTCGTCACCAGCAGCAGGCGGGCCGCGTCCCGGGCGTCGCCCCAGCGCGCCACGGCGCACATCTCCTCGCCCGCCTCGAAGTCGCGCAGGTCAGTGCGGGCGAAGCCGCCCTCTTGCAGGCTGGCGAGCTGGCGGGGCGAGGTCAGCAGCAGGCGGTAGCGCGACGTGGCGATGAGAATCGGCGCGTCGGGCGCGACGGCCAGGGCCACCTGGGGCATCAGGTCGGGATCGGGGTTGACCGCCGCCAGGGGCATATCCGTATCGGGGGCGTCGTCGAGGGCGTCGGGGACGGCGGCGACGCGGTGGCCGCCGTAGAGGACCAGGCCGAGCGCGCCCGTCGCGCCTTCCCCGCGTGCCTCGTCGTCCATGCGCCGCTTGAGGAGGGACAGGTTGACCGGGTCAACGCGAGGCTGCTCGTAGGTCAGGGCGGCGTGGACGGCCCCGTTGCGGCGGTAGGCGCGGGCATCAATCTCGCCGGCCTGGATACCGTGGCCAATGATGCCCAGGCCCGACGTGACCGAGCTAAAGGTGTCGATGCTGCGCACGCGCGCCGCGCCGAACTTGCGGGCCAGCAGCGTCTGGAAGGCGGGAATCTGGGACGAGCCGCCGGTGCGAATCACCACGTCGATGTCCTGGGGGCGCAGGCCGGAGCGGACCACGGTCTCGTCCACCAGTTGGTCGACGGCGTCGATCTCGGGGCGGATGATGGTCTCGAAGTCGGCGCGGCTGGTCGGCTGGCGCACCCCGAAGCGGTCGGTGACCAGGCGGATGTCGGTGTCGGGCAGGTCGGACAGGCGACGCTTGGCGGCCTCGACGGCCTCGAACATGCGCAGGCCGTAGTTGCCGGTCACGAGCGCGATGAGATTCTGAAGCTGGCGCGGCGCGCGGGAGGTGGCCTCGATGTCGCGCAGCATGCGCACCCGCTCCGGCAGTTGCAGCTCGATCAGGCTTTGCCAGTCGGCCAGGGTGTCGTAGATCCAGGTGGGGACGGGCAGCGGCGCGTCGGCCGGGCCGTAGACGCTGCCCTCGCCGAAGTGGCGGGCCAGGCGCGCGCGCAGCAACTTCTGGTCGAACACGTCGCCGGCGATGGGCAGGCCGCCGGTGGCGAGGACGTCGCGGCGCGCGCCCTGGACGCGCATGATGGTGATGTCCAGCGTGCCGCCGCCGAAGTCGAAGACCAGGATGCGCTGGTCGCCCGTGGCGCTGGCGGCGTAGTGGAAGGCAGCGGCGATAGGCTCATATTCCAGGTAGACCGTCTCGTAGCCCGCCCGCAGCGCGGCCTCGATGAGCCGCTCCTGGGCCACGGCGTCGGCCTGGGGATCGGTGGCGAAGCGCACCGGTCGCCCCAGCACGATGTCGCGCACCTCGTGGCCCAGGGCGGCCTCGGCGCGGCGCTTGGTGGCGTACAGGTAGGCGGCGATGA